>JAQTVG010000185.1 GCA_028706895.1 Candidatus Omnitrophota bacterium | reverse complement strand
CTGATAAAGTGTACCTTTTCTTATGGTTCTACATATTTTGAAAGTTTTATCATTCCACTTAAGCGATGGCTGACCCCGATTTTCCTGTATTTTATTGCGTTGAATGTTATTAGGGATAAAGCGACCTTAAAAAAGGTTGTTATTGTCATGATGATAGTAACCTTAATTGTTGCAACGATGGCCTCCTTAGACTATCTTTTAGAAAAACAATATGCCGCTAATCTTGATAAATCCCGAGTTGGAGGAGTATTTGAACAACCAAATACATTAGGTGGCTTCTTCGTATATGCTATGTTTTTATTTCTTGGTTTCTTTTTTACGTATTTTCCTAATTATCGCTCGCTTTTTATGTTGATTCCATTTTTGGTTTGTTTCAGGGGTATTATGGTAACATTTTCAAGAGGGGCATATCTTGGGTGTGGATTTGGTGCTATTGCAACTACCTTTTTTAAAAGCAAGATACTATTTGCTGCTGGTATACTGTTAATTATTTTTGCACTCTTAAATCCTGTATTATTACCAGCAGGGTTGCGCTATCGTATGAGTTCAACTTATGGCGACCAAGATAAAATCATTAGCTTTGACGTAGAAGATATAGCTGATAAGAGTGCTACAAGAAGAATTTTGATTTGGCGGGGCGCTATTGACATGATTAAAGAATATCCTATTTTCGGAGTAGGTTATGGCCTATTTCCACATATGATATCGTCTTATGCGGCAGTTAATGAATCAGATGCGCATAATACTTATCTTATTTTAGCTGCGGAGATGGGGGCACCGGCGCTGGTGATATTTTTGCTGATCTTGCTTATGTTAATCAAAAATTCCTGGTGGCTATATATAAAAACGCAGGATAGGTTTGTAAGGGCAACAGCTCTTGGTATCTTAGGTGGCTTATTTGGCCTCTTGATGGTTAATATGTTTGGCTCACGCCTTAATTCCGAAGAAGTGAGCGCATATTTTTGGATCTTTGCAGGATTAATTATGGCCGCAGTACGAATGAAGCAAAAAGGGCAGATTACATAAAATGAAAAAACTAATCAAATGGCTTGTAGCTTTAGGGTTTTATTATACGGGCCTTTTCTATTTATATAGGAAAGCTATAAAGCCACGCTTAATTAGAAATAATCTTGTTATTCTAAGATATCACCGTATTTTAAGTGATGGCAAGAAGGACGGAATTAATATAAGTGTTAATAAAGGAAGTTTTGAAAATCAGATAGAGTATATAGGCAAGCATTTTAAAGTTTTAGATACCGGTAATATTATAGAGAGATTAAAACGAGGCGAGAGATTTACCGAGCCGACACTGGCTATTACTTTTGATGATGGGTATAAAAATAACTATACCTACGCTTACCCTATTCTTAGGCGGTATTCAATACCGGCAACAATATTTTTAACCGCAAATTATATAAATGAGAATAAAACATTTTCTTGGGATAAAGAGATTGCAAAATATGGTGATAGTTATGATACAGCAATGCTCACGTGGCAGGAAATAGGTGAGATGGCCAAAGGAGGTATTTCCTTCGGTTCACATACACTGACGCATCCTAAGCTTTCTGAAATAAGTTTAGAGGATGCGAAAAAAGAAATTTTTGAATCAGGTATAATGCTGAAAGAGAAATTAGGAAAAGAAGCAGTTACTTTTAGTTATCCTCATGGGAGTTTAGATATCCCCGTAAAGAATCTTGTAAAAGAAGCGCGATATACCGCGGCATTTGTCAGCACGGACGGCTTTTATTCAGACAGGAATGATCTGTTTGAATTAAGGCGTAAGGCGATACATGAGAATTTGGTTACGAATCCGTTTGGAAAGTTTTCAAGGTGCTTATTTGCTTTGGAGATAGAAGGGGTATTTGATTTATTGTTTAGATTGCTTCGCCCCGACTTCATCGGGGCTCGCAATGACGGAGCAGATTACACAGATAAAATAGAAAGTTTAAATTACCAGTGGAATAAGTTGCTTGAAAGAAGCGAAACGAAAAATAATGTATTTCTTACCTATGATTGGATAAAGACATGGTGGGAGGTTTATGGTGAAAATAAGGGGTTGTTTGTTATTGATGTTTGGGATGGACCTAAATTAATAGGTATAGCTCCGTTATATATACAGCGTGGTATGCTAAAGGAAGTAAGGCTATTAGGAGATAATGAGGTTTGCTCTGACCATCTGGGGTTTATTTTAGACCAAGAGCATAAAGAAGAGGCGTTTCGTAAAATAGTTGAGGCCTTAGAAGAGAATAAGAATAAATGGGATTTTATCAATTTTGAGGGGATAGATCAAGGGCAGATAGATTTATTCGAAAGGTATTTTGGCAAAGCCAACCATATATTCCAGAAAAAGCCTTATACCACTTGCCCATATATCAATCTCCCAGGCACCTGGCAGGCATACGAGGATACCTTAAGCCAAAAGAGGGCCAAGTATTTTACCCGAAATATCAGAATATTAACTGAAAAGCATAATGCCGAATTTATAACATATAAAAACATGGGTAGTTTTGATGAAGCTTTTAATCATCTGGTGCGGCTTCATAAGGGGCGCTGGGAAGAAAGGGATTCCCGCGGCGGGACATTTTCTAATGATAAAATAATCGCATTTCATAAACGTATGGGTATTTTGCTTGCTGACCAGAATAAATTAGTCCTCAATTTTTTAAAGATAGGAAATGAAATAGCAGCGGTATTATATGGCTTCAAATATGGCGATAGATATATGTTTTATCAGTCCGGTTTTGATGATAGATGGAAAAAATTTAGTGTAGGCAGCCTTATTGTGGCGCAGAGTATTAAAGACGCGATTGCATTCGGATACGGGGAATTTGATTTTTTAAGGGGCGATGCTGAATATAAAACTATATGGACTGATAAGGCTCGTACTGAATTTAAGATAATTGTGTATCAGAAGAAATTGTCGTGCCTGGTATTTAGATTATATTCAGGGATTAAGTTGACTATTAAACGGGTGATTAAAAAGATCGTGCCTACTATGGTGCGGGAAAGATTAAAGAAGAGATTGCTTCGTCGCAATGACACATTGACGGTCGATAATAAGACAAAAATACTTTATCTTGTAAGCGGATTGGGTTTAGGCGGCGCGGAGAAACAG
>JAQTVG010000184.1 GCA_028706895.1 Candidatus Omnitrophota bacterium | reverse complement strand
TTTTTACAGGCGAGACGCATGGCATGCTTTATCCCTGCAATTGCCCGATAGAGCCGGATGGCGGTATAGCGCGCCGGGCTGCTTTGATTAAAGAGCTAAGGCAGAAAAATCCTAATACGCTGGTTTTGGATTCAGGCGGGTTTTTCTCGGGGGGCATTCAGGATGAATACTCCCAAAATACCGCTTTAGATATGCAGCGCGCAAAAATAAATCTTAAGGCGATGGAGTTAATGGGCTACGACGCTGCGGCAACCGGAGATGATGAATTTAATTTCGGCAGGGAATTCCTGGAGCAGAATATAGCAAAGATTAATTTTCCTATTCTTTCGTGCAATATATCCGATGCGGGCAATAAGCCCGGCTTATTCAGGCCTTACATTATAAAAGAAATCGCAGGGAAGAAAATCGGCATAATCGGCGTGACTAATCCTTTGGCCATGCAAAAATCCGGCGGCCTTAAATTTACTGACCCGAAAATAGCGGTCAAGCAGGCGGTTTCGGAATTAAAGAAAAACAATACAGATATTATTATATTATTAAGCCATCTTGGCGAAAGCGATGACCTGAATTTGATAAAAGAGGTTGAAGGCATAGATATTCTTATTGTCGGCCATAGCCGGGCAAAAGAAGAACTTTCTACCAAGATTAATAACATCATAATCGTAAGGCCTGCCTGGCAGGGGCGCAGGCTCGGGGAGCTGGTTATAACGTTAAAAGATAATAAAATAGCGGGGTATAAAATAAATGCATTGCGCCTTTCGGATAAAATAAATGACGATAAGGCGGTGCTTTCTATTTTACCGCGCTGTTTTTCTGATAATAACTGCAAGCAGGAAGCAATGATAGGCGCCTGTTCTAATCCCGGCTTGCTGGAATCTAAATGTGTCTTTACTAAGGCGCCCAAGGTATCCCTTTTGATTATTACCTCTAAACTATGCAATGTATGCCATAACGAGGGCATAGAGAAACATTTAAAAACATTGTTCCCGGGCCTGCTTATTTCTTACCTATATTATCCGCAAGGCAAAGCTTCAAAATTAGTCAATGATTTCGGTATCACGGCTTTACCGGCTTATCTTTTAGGGAAAGAGGCAAAGCAGGAAAAGGGTTTTAGCAGTTTAAAAGATAAAGTGGAAGCTAAAGGCGATTTTTATATGATTAATCCGCAATTTAGCGGCGTCGCTTATTTCTTTAAAAGGAAAATGACCAAAGGAAGCCTGGATTTATTTGTGAGCTTATACGATAAAGATATCCCTGTCTTGCTGGGTATGATTAAAGAATTTAATCCTGCAATACATTTTTTAGCTGTTGAGAGAAACGGTAATTTTGAAGCAAAAGGGGGAAACCTAGAGGTTGAGGAAGACTTGCGCAGTGTATGCGTACAGAAGTATTATCCCGAGAAATTCTGGGATTATATAAGCTGTCGTGCCAAAAACATAAATACTTCCTGGTGGCAGGATTGTTTGGGCGGCTCAGATGCCGGTAAAATAAGCGTGTGCGCAAGAGGCGAAGAAGGCAAAGCGCTCTTAAGGGAAAACATCAGCCTGGCTAAAGAGCTAGGGCTTATGTTTGGGCCCCTGTATCTGGTGAATAATCAGGAGATATTTGCTTCGCAGGGCGTGCTTGCGAAGGAAGAACTCAAGAAAATAATTGAGAGGTGATAAAATGGAACATAAACCCAAGATATATCTTATTGACGTAACTAACCGCGACGGGGTCCAGACTTCCCGCATTTGCCTTTCTAAATTAGAAAAGACAATGATAAATATGTACCTGAGCCAGATGGGGGTATTCCAGTCTGAATTCGGTTTTCCCGTTACACGGCATGAAACAAATTATTTAAATGCCAACCTGGAGTTAGTAAAAAAAGGGGCGCTTTCTCCTTTAAGGCTGGGCGGCTGGTTGAGGGCGACCAGGGATGATGTAAAGACTACTTTTAAACTTGTCCCGGAAATAAAACATTTGAATTTATCTATTTCTACCTCTGACCAGATGATTATGCATAAGTTTAAAGGCAAGCTGGACCATGCCTCGGTAATAAAAGAGATGGTTGAAGCAGTAAAAGACGCGCGTAAACTAGGCGCTGATAGTATAGGCGTGAACGCAGAAGATGCCTCGCGCACAAGGGTGGAGTATCTTATTGAGTTCGCCCGCGCGGCTCGCGAGGCAGGCGTTGACAGGATCCGTTATTGCGATACATTAGGGTGCGATACGCCTTTTACAATTTATGAGCGCATAAAACTTCTTGCTGAAGAAGTCAAGATACCCATTGAGATACACTGCCATAATGACCTGGGATTAGTGGTAGCAAATTCTATCGCCGGAGCAAGGGCGGCGTGTGACAGCGGAGTAGATGCTTATATCAATACCTGTGTTAACGGGATGGGCGAACGCGCAGGTAACGCGGACCTGGTTTCTGTAATCCTTGCCATAAAATACGGCAGCGGCATGCAGGCGTATAGCCTTGATGAAAAGATAGATTTGAAGATGGCGTGGAAAATCAGTAAATATGCTTCTTACGCGTTTAGTGTGCCTATTCCTATTAACCAGCCGGGAGTCGGCTCTAACGCTTTTGCCCATGAATCAGGTATCCATGCTGACGGCGCGCTCAAAGACCGGCGTAATTATGAACTTTATGATTACGAGGAATTGGGCCGCGGAGAGCCCGAGATAATTGAAACCGGGCGCAAAATTACAGCCGGAGAATATTCAGGGATTAAGGGCTTCAGGAACGTCTATGAAAAATTAGAAGTTGTTTTCCGCGATGACCAGGAAGCGACGCAGATTTTGGAATTAGTGCGTTATGCCAATGTCCATAATCAAAAACCGTTGGTAGATGATGAGTTGAGCTTTATCGCAAAATATCCGGATATAGCCCGCAAGATATTTACCATGACACCATAACTCAAGGGAGAATATGAACATAGTAATAGTAGGGACACAATGGGGAGATGAGGGCAAGGGTAAGATTATAGATATCTTATCTAAAGAAGTGGATTACATCGTGCGTTACCAGGGCGGCAGTAATGCCGGGCACACCGTTGTAACTTGCGGTAAAGAATACATATTTCATCTTATACCGTCGGGAATCCTGCATGAACAAAAAATTTGCTGTATAGGTAACGG
>JAQTVG010000183.1 GCA_028706895.1 Candidatus Omnitrophota bacterium | reverse complement strand
GATAAGCGAACTTCTTTAACCAAAGCGGTTGAAGAGAAAAAAGCCCTGACTGAAAAATTAAATGAAGCGGAGCAGAAGCTAACTCAAAAGGATAAGCAAAGGCATGCGCAGCCCGGGGACTTGGGGGAGATGTTTGGTACTTATAGGGAAAAGGCGCTCAAACGGCATTATAATCTGGCGATAATATATGAGAATTCGGGAAGATATAGAGAGGCTGCCCAGGAATATGAGAAAACATTGGAGCTGTCTCCGGATGACGCGGACATCCACTATAATTTGGCTATTGTTTATGATGATTTCTTGCAGGATAATGAAAAGGCAATTTTTCATTACCGCAGGTACTTGGAATTATCTCCTGATGCTGCGGATTCAGGTATAGTAGGGGAATGGATAGTAGAAGCCAAGGAAGAATTAGATTGGCAGCGGAAAATAAGGTAGGAAATGTGCAAAAGAAAGTTGTTTTGTTCGTTAGTTTGTTTTCATTTGTATTTCTTGCTGTACTTGCTTATTTTTGGATTTCTAATTTAAAGCTGAAAGAATCTTTGAAAAAAGATTTAAAGGCAAGGATAGCCAACCAGGGAAAGGATTTACAGAGGCACAGGAAAATAAAGGAAGATCTAAAACGCGGCCTTGAAGAGAAATACCGAGCGGATATGATCTCTTCCCGAGTGGTGACAAAGAGGTTGGAGCAGGCGCAAAATAAAGAAAAAGATTTAAAGGCAAAAGGAGGTGGCAAATGATTTTTGATTTGAAGAACGCCGTAAACCAAAAGACAACCGCAATCCTTATTGTTTTGTTAATTGTTGGCCTGGTTAGCGTAGTTGGTTTAGCCCTGGGAGTCAGGGTGCTCAGCGTTAAAGTTAACCAACAGGCTGCGCTAGTTGCGGAAAAAGATAAACAGCTTGAAGATAGCAAAGTTAAATACACCAGTTTAGCGGCAAGATTGCATAAGGAAATAAAGAAGGTTGGAGAGTTGGAGGAAGAGTTAAAGAAATACAGGCGGGGTAGATGAGTTTATTGAGTTTTTCTATAGAAAATATTTTCACTAGGTTTAGAAGGAGTCTTGTGGCTTTAGCCGGGATATCCATAAGCATAGCTCTTTTTACCTCGGTGGTGTTAACATTAAAAAACGCTCAAAGTGCTTTTAGAAAACCTCTCCAGGAAGCTGGAGCGGATATGATTGTGCAGTTGAGGGGTGAGCCTTGCGTGTGGTCTATTGTCAAGCTTCCTTCGGATATTAATCCTATCCAGCTCAAACTTGTTAATAAAATAAGATCTATTGATGAAGTTGCGGGTGCCGAAGGTTCTTTGATAACCTGGGCATTTCCTGTTTCTAACTTATCCCAGATGAATAAACCGGGTTCACCTGTTAAGGGGCATAAAGATTTACCCACTTCCGGAGTTCCCTGTGATTATGGGCCCGCAGGAAGTTTTTGCCAGCCCAGCGATGATAGCGCTGCCTTGTCTAATTTCAGCCCGGTCGTTGTTGTAGGAGTTAATCCTGAGCTGGGGGAGCTGGGACCTATCAAGAAGAGCCAACTGAAGAATATCCAGGGCAGGTATTTTACTAAAGAGGATCAATTTGTAGCTATCCTGGATAAAGATTTTGCGCGTACACGAAACTTGAGGCACGAAGATAATATTGATATCGGACCAAGGCTGGCCAATAAGATAATTGGGATTATTGATCCGGGTTACGAGGCCAAGATAGCGGGAGCGCAGATTTTTATTCCCCTGAAGACCGCGATAGAGATCACCGGAAGAGGGGATATTGTAGATATTATATTTGTTAAACTTAAAGGCGGAACAGATCCGGAGGCGGTTAAGCAAAAAATAAGAAAGGCCCTAGGGGACGAGTCTGTGGCTATTACAACCTCCAATGATTATTTATCCAGCCTTGCCGGGTTTTCGACAATCGCTCAGAGTCTTATGCTTGCGATATTTTTTATCGTTATTTTAATTTCAATTCTTTTTATCGCCAAGACGGCATTCGGTTCAGCCTTAGAGCGTTCCAGCGAAATAGGGGTATTAAAAGCTATAGGCTGGAAGAATAAAGATGTAATAAAATTAATAATCCTGGAGAATTCTATCCTTGGGTTTATTGGTGGGTTGGCAGGTTCCCTGTTAGGGTATTTGGTAAGTTTCATTTATAAAATAAATCTGCCTTCGGCGCTTCCTTATTATTTGAATCCGTATCCTCCGTGTTCTCAGTATCTGGTAAAGAATACCCTTCAGGTTACGGGAGCGTTTCCGATAAACATTTTTTTGCTGACAATTTTAATGGCTGCGGCAATCCAGGTTTTGTTCGGGTTGTTTGCGACAATAAAGATCCTGAAGATTACACCGGCGGATGCCCTAAAGAAATTATAAAGGTATAGATGTCTATAAAATTAGAGAATATCGCAAAATCATTCCGGACACCATATAAAGAATTGAAAGTCCTTGAGGGTATAAATCTTGAGGTAAAAGATAGGGAGATGATGGCTATATTCGGAAGGTCTGGTACGGGAAAATCAACTTTATTGAGCCTAATGGGAGGCATGGATATTCCTTTGTCCGGGAAAGTAATAATTGACGATGTTGACCTGTCAAGTCTTAAAACCGATGAGCTTGCCAGGGTCAGAAAAGAAAAGATTGGTTATTTATTCCAAGCGTTCAATTTGTTTGGTAATTTAAAGGCAATAGACAATATAATTCTGCCGGTTATTTTGGATAGAGATAAAGGTAAAAAGATAAATAAGATTATGGAATTGGCTGCGGAAATTGGATTAAAAGACAGGCTGGGTCATTTACCCGGGGAGCTTAGCCTGGGGGAACAGCAGAGGGTAGCTGTTTTAAGGGGACTGATAAATTCTCCGGCAATTATTTTAGCGGATGAGCCAACTGCTCATTTAGATAATGAGAATTCTCAAAAAGTAATGGAAATATTTAGAAGGTTTAATAAGCAACAGGGTGCCGCGATTGTATTGGTTACTGACCATGAACAAGTTGCGGCCAATTTTGAGCGGTGTTTTAATTTAGAAGCGCATTAAGCAGTATTATAATATATATATTATATATAGTATTTATAGTATATACTATATATAAGAAGCTAAAATAGAGCTGGAAGTTATGGAAAAAAAGGTTATATCCGCAAAAG
>JAQTVG010000182.1 GCA_028706895.1 Candidatus Omnitrophota bacterium | reverse complement strand
TCTGGTATTTAGCGGGATTTTCTTTATCGCTGGTTAAATTTATCCATGAAAATTAATACCGCGCAAATTAAGAATATAATTGTTTTTCGTAATGACAGGTTCGGCGAATTCCTGCTGAATATACCTAGCCTGCGGGCCTTAAAAGAAACTTTTGTAAACGCGCGCCTTATCGCTGTCGTAAGCCCTTATGTCAAAGAATTAGCCGGCAGAGTTCCATTTATAGATGAGATAATTGAGTGGGATTCCGTAAGGCAGCCGTTTTTTAAGAAAATAAATTTTATTAACCAGTTAAGAAAAAAGAAAATAGATATTGCTGTTATGCTAAATCCTGTTAAAGATTTCCATATTTTTGCTTATTTATCCGGCATCCCCGTGAGGGTAGGTTATAACAGGAAGTGGGGATTCCTGCTTACGCATAAAATACAGGACAAAAAGCATCTTGGAGAAAGCCACGAAATAGACTATAATTTAAGATTAGTATCTTTAATAGGCGCGCATACCAAAGATAACTCGCTGTCTTTGTCAATAAACGGCAACGAAGCCGACACCCTGCTGAAAGATCTTAATTTAGCGGGTTATAATAACCTTGTTGCGCTGCACCCATGGACAAGCGACTCTGTAAAACAGTGGCCATTTTTGTATTTCCGTGGATTAGCCGAAAGATTAACCGGGCAAGGTATCAGGATAATCGTGGTCGGGGGCAAAAGCGAACTTGCTAAAAGCGGGGAGCTCTTCGGCAAGATGGGGGCAAACCTGATTGACCTGACAGGCAAGACAACTTTAATCCAGTTGGCAGGAATTTTAAAGAGATGCAAGCTCCTTATTTCAGGTGACAGCGGGCCTGTTCATCTTGCCTGCGCGGTGGGCACAAAGGTATTGGCGGTTTTTAGGAATGATATTCCCGGCAAGGCCGCAAAAAGATGGGGGCCTTGCGGCAAGGGGGATATCGTTATAGAGAAGAATAACCTTTCTGATATAACCGTGTCAGAGGTATTGAATAAGATAGAGGAGGCATTGAAATAGATGAATTACGCGATTATCTTGGCTGGAGGTAAAGGCTCGCGTTTTTGGCCGTTAAGCAGGGAGCTTGAGCCGAAACAATTCCTTAATGTTTATTCAGACAAGCCATTGATAGAAGAATCCATTAACAGGATAAGCCCTTTGATTAAAAAAGAGAATATTTATATAGCTTCCAGCCGCGTTTACAAAGAAAAAATAAACAGATGCTCAAGGAAACTGCGCATACCTTTGAGCAACATTTTGCTTGAGCCTAGCCCCAAAAATACTTTTGCGCCTATAGCTGTATTATCCAAATATATAGGCGATTGTGACCCCGGCGCTGTTATAATATCCATGCCCAGCGACCATTTTATTAAACATACGCAGAAATTCCTGAAATTATTAAATAAAGGCATAGAGATCGTAAAGCGCGGCTATATTGTCGCTTTAGGGATTCCTCCCACCAGGCCGGAGACGGGTTTTGGTTATATCAGGGCACAATCAAAAATCAATGATTTTTACCTGATTGACAGATTTATTGAAAAGCCTGATTTGGCAAGGGCAAAGAAATTTGTCAGGGATAAACGTTATTATTGGAATGGCGGGATTTTTATTTTTACCCCCCGTTTGCTATTAGAAGAGATTAAGAAGTTTGTGCCGGGTATTTACAGCGCCATAAAGCAGTTAAAAAATAAAAAAGATTTTAAAAAGCTGTGGCCGGGATTGCCGTCAATATCAATAGATTACGCGATAATGGAAAAAACCAGAAGAATAGCATTATTGCCTGTTGAATGCGGATGGTCAGACCTGGGCAGCTGGGAAGCGGTTATGGATATCGCGAAAAAGGATAAAAACGGCAATGTTTTCTCCGGCAGGCACATAGACATAGGCAGCAGGAATACTTTTGCCTTGCCGCAAAAACGGTTAATAGCCACGTTGGGCCTGGATAATATTATTATTGTGGACACAAAAGACGCGCTTCTTGTCTGCCGACGGGATATGAGCCAGGGCGTTAAAAAAATAGCAGGAATATTAAAGCAAAAGAATTTTAAAGGGCAACTTTGAAAAAGTTCATTATTATTAATCCTTTTGGCATCGGGGATGTATTGTTTACCACCCCTGTAATCAGGGCAATAAAAAATAGCGAGCCTGGCAGCTTTATAGGTTATTGGTGCAATGAGCGTGTAAAGGATATTCTTAAGGATAACCCGAATATTGATAAGATATTCGCCCTGTCAAGAGGAGACCTGAAGAAAATTTATCATAAATCCATATGGCAGGGTATGCGTAATTTCCTGGGTTTAATAAATAGTATCAAGAAAGAGGGTTTTGATACCGCGCTTGATTTTTCTTTAGACCACAGGTATAGTTTTATTGCCAAAATAGCCGGAATTAAGAAACGGGTAGGTTTTAATTATAAAAAAAGAGGCAGGTTCCTCACGGACAAAATAGACATAAACGGTTATAGCGATAAGCATGCGGTGGAATATTATTTGGATTTATTGAGGCCTATAGGTATAATACCAGGGAATTCTAACCTGGAATTATTTGTATCTGAGGAAGCCGATATAAAGGCTAAAGGCATCTTATCCAGATATGCCATCAATGAGAAAGATTTAGTCATAGGTATTGCTCCCGGAGCCGGTGCAAGCTGGGGGAAGGATGCGCATTTAAAACATTGGCCTGCTATAAAATTTGGAGAGTTAAGCGACAGGATTATCAACGATTTTAATGCAAGGGTTGTTATACTTGGGGACAAATCGGAAAGGCCTATTGCCGAGGCAATTACAAAGAGTATGCGCGCAAGGCCGATAGATTTGGCGGGAGAGACTACGCTGGAAGAATTAATCGCTATTATAAATAACTTGGATATTCTGATAACCAATGACGGAGGGCCTTTGCATATCGCGGCGGCGCTCAGTAAAAAGACAGTATCTTTCTTCGGGCCTGTTGACCCTAAAGTATACGGACCTTACCCTTACGATGAAAATCGCCATATTGTTTTAAGAAAGAGCCTTAAATGCAGCCCTTGCTATGTTAATTTCCGTTTATTAAACTGCATAAGAAACAGGGAGTGTATTGAAACAATAGATGTTGACTCGGCAATGAACGCTGTTGTTAAATTATTACAAGGAAAGGAATAATTTTATG
>JAQTVG010000181.1 GCA_028706895.1 Candidatus Omnitrophota bacterium | reverse complement strand
CAAGCCCGTCCCTTTTACCCCGTCATTGATGGGGTTATCCACCCTGTAGAATTCCTCGAATATTGATTCCAGCGCTTCCTGGGGCATGCCGCAGCCGGTATCGGATATATCTACCTGTATGTCCTTATCCTTTTTATGCGCCCTAACGGTAATCCTGCCTCCGGCAGGGGTGAACTTTACGGCATTGCCGATAATGTTGATAAAAACGCGCTCTATCTGGCTGCGGTCAGCGAATATGGCGTTGCTATTATCGGGGATATCGAGGCTGAATTCAATCTGTTTTTCTTTTAAGAGGACGATTAAGAGGTCTGAAACGCTTTCAATGATCTTATTGAGGTCCAGGGACTCCTTTTTCATTGCCACCCTTCCGGATTCAATACGCGCGATGTCTAAGAGGTCATTTACCATATGTACCAGTTCGTCGCTGTGCCGGTTGATTTTGCCCAGCCTTTCCTTGATCTCTGCGGGAATCTCCCCTAATTTACCGGCAAGCAGTATCGAGGCGTACCCTTTTATGGAGGTAAGGGGGGTCCTTAATTCATGCGAGACGCTGGAGATGAAATCGGTTTTGCGCTTGCTGATAATCTTTACCTCGCTTAATGCCTGCTTTAGCTCTTGCGTCCTTTCATTGACCTTTCTCTCCAAATCTTGCTGGGCGCGCCAGGTCTTCTCAAAGAGCCGGGCATTTTCCAGTGCCTGCCCCAACTGGTTAGCTAATATGGTAACCAGTTCTTCTTCTCCCTCGTTGATTAAGGTATTAATATCTTCCGTTCCGACAAAAAGGAAGCCCTTGTCTCCTTCTCTGGGCAGGATAGGGGCAATAACAAAAGAGGAGGTATTAAAGACGCGGCAGATGATATCTTTCAGTATAGCGTCACTTTGTTTTGGGCCCGAAGAAAAGGCCTGATCTTTTTTGATTAAATTTAAGTATGTCTCTTCTAAATCCGTGGCCGATTTTATAGCGGATATCTCTTCCTCAGAATAGCCGAGATGTCCGCATAGCCGAAATTCTCTTTTTTCCTCGTTCCATAAGAAAGTGCACGTCTTTGTGAAACCAAGGTCATCTAAGTGCTCGTATTCTAACTTTTTGAATATCTGGTTTTCTTCTAGGGTTGTGCTTACGGTGTGGGAGAATTTTTGTAGCGTGTATAAGCCGGATATCTTTTTATCCAGCTCTTCCTGGGTTTTGTTAAGTTGCATGTCGGTGCGTACGATAAGCTTGGCCTGTTCGTCCATTTCATTCAGCGATTTCTTTAATTCTGATAATTCCAACTCGAGCTCTTTTATCCGGTTGGTTTTCAATATAAGCATTATGACTACGGTGGTAGCGCTTATTATCGCAATGATTCCTAATATGGTAATAAGGTGTTCGCTATTAAGCATATTAATTACTTATACAGACCACGGTAATAGTTTGGTTATGAAAATGACTTCTTCCTTGATAATTAACGGCTTTTAAAGGCGCTTGCTCTCCGTAGGTACAAAGGCCTAAAAACGGTATATCTTTTCCTATGCCCTCCCGGATTATCTCCAGTTCTCTTTTTACCTGCCTTCCCAGCAGTATATGCCTTGAGGTAGAATCAAAAATAAAAGCGCATGTAATCGGCCGTCCGAAGAGGTCTTTTTTCGCTTCTTTTATGGCGACTTCAGTTGCCTGGAGGCAGGATTCTTTTGTGCCTATCATTACCCTGATAGAGGAGCCATGCGGGACATCTCCCTGGAAAGTGAGCGAGTCGTCATTTCCTATGGAAGAGATATTCCTGAGCAGGTATTCTTTTTCTCCTTCGAGGTACATGCCTATGGGGTAGAAGATGGAAATATATTTTAACTCTTTCCTTAGGCCCGCCAAATCACAATTAAGGTAGTCTTTATAGATCTGTGAAGCGGGGGCGCCGTCTATTTCATAAACAACGTTATTATTGGATTTGGTTACGCGGTGCATTTTTCCTAATGGTTTCCATCCATGTTGAATACCCAGCCCGAAATTCAATTTCCCTCCCCAGATTATACCACAGGCAGCGTCACTAGATGCCTCTTCATTAAAATAGATATGGGTTTTCTTGAATACCAGGTTATCCGAAGCAGAGGCGCCGGCCAGAGGGAAGCTTTTGCCCAGGATTTCCTGCAGGCCGTAAACTAGGCCTGAACCATCAGGAATAAGGCCGTCGGAAAATACTATGCTTAAATCTCTGCGTATATCTTTAAAGTTGTGTATTAATTTTTCGCCCAGCTCTTTTCCGACACTGGGAGCGCTCCTTGAGCCTATATCTTTTACGCAGGCGGTATTAAAATATGTCCCTTCTGGAATGCTTAAGAGCATTATCCCTAGGCCGTGCCTGAAGATGCCCTGGCCGGAGATGACTGCCATGCTGCTTGCTCCAATCAGGCTCACCGGGCCTAATATTTTCCGGATTGCCGTCAGGATAAGAGGGTGGGAGAATTCCGCAGAGCCAAAGACAATCGCCAGGTCGATTTTTTTTGCCTGCATGCTGAATTTGGCCTGCCTGATTGCCTCCTGCACGGCATGCAAAGGGTCTTTTTCTTTGCTGGTGCCTACGCCTATATTTAACATCTTCATTTTAGGCCCATGTAATATTGGAAACAGCAATGTATTTACAATATAGTATATAACACTAATTAAGCCGGGGTCAATAAATTTATTGACCCTGAGCTCGCCTTGTATTAGAATAATGCAAATTAGGTAAGGCGTTACCTTATAAGGAAGATGCATTACGAACACACTGGAAAGGTATAAAGCTATAGAGTTAAGAAAATAGGGCAGGACCTTTGTGGAAATAATAAAAGAAATGCCCGTGTCGAAAGGTAGCCTGGGTTATTTGCCAAGGGGCTTTGAGTTAACACCTGCGCAATTAGCCAGAATACAATACAAAAATGATGAGATTAAGGATAAGTTTATTAAATATAATGCGTTAAAGAAAAGGCAATCAGAAAGTAGGCAAAACATAATTATCGCTAATGCCATAGAAGATATTGGCGGCATATCAGAAAGAGAACTTAAATTAATTGGAATAGCGCTATATTGGGCAGAAGGATACAAGGGGACTGCTTGTTCGGGGGTAGAACTTACTAATGCTGATTCCGCAATGATTAAATTAATGATGAGGTGGTTTAGACAGATATGTGGTGTTGG
>JAQTVG010000012.1 GCA_028706895.1 Candidatus Omnitrophota bacterium | reverse complement strand
AACTATTATCTTTGAGCGCTTGAGCAAACCGGGCTCCAGTTCTTCTTTTCCTTTAGCATCAGCGCCTATGGCATTAATATGGGTGCCGCTTTTTATCCATTCAGATTTAACTATCGGTTTTCTGACCGGCGTGGTTGTTACCACAATATCAGCTCCCCTTACACAATCAGAAATTTTATCTTTTATTTCCATACAAAGCTTAAATTGCTTTGTATCCTTTAAGAATTTCTTGGCATATTCAGGTTTATTGCCCCAGACATAAACTAATTTTATTTTAAATAACTCTCTCAAAGCCAAAAGCTGCGCCTTTGCCTGCGCGCCGCAGCCTACCAAAGCCACAATAGACGAATCTTTTCTAGCCAGGCATTTTGCCGCTACCGCGCCCGCAGCGCCTGTCCTTAAATTTGTAATGTATGTGCCGTCCATTATAGCCAGCGGTAAACCTGTTTTAGGGTCACTTAATATAATCGTGGCCATAACCGAGGGTAAGCCGAAACGCCTGTTTCTAGGATGCACATTAACCCACTTCAGTCCGCAGGCCTCCATACCTTCTATATATGCAGGCATAGCCCTGAAATCTCCGGCATATTTATCAAGATGAAGATAAATCTTTGGCGGCATCTGGACTAAATTCCTGCCATAAAGCTTAAATGCCTCCTCTACCGCCTTTATAACGCGCGGCATGTCAATAAGCTTGCGGATATGGCTGCTAGACAGTATTAATGTCTTCCTGTTCATGAAAACATTATACTTTAATTCTAAAATTTATTAAATATTATTTTTTAAAGACGCTTTCCGAGCCAATCGGGACACTGTACCCCCCAGGGTACACTTTCCGCTTTGAGTTGGAAAACGTCTCTATTTAAGGTATTTTTAAGATACGGAAGGAGACGTTGAAAGGCGGTTCTTGCGCAGCCAATGCATGTTGCGGTTATTTTTTATCCATTCTTTAATAATTATGTACCCTATAAAACGAAACATCGCATTCCTGAAGTGTAATTTTACAAGCAGGGAAAAAAACTTAGAAAGAGAATAAAACTTGGCGTATGCCCTTGTTACGCTGACCTGAAGCTCTTTAGCAGATAATAATTTCGGGTTAAAAACAACGTGCTGGCCGTCATAAAGGTTCCAGTCATGAGTAAAAATCCTTTTTTGCTGCAGCATATCTTCATGAAATTTTGTCCCGGGCACAGGAGTGAGTATCATCATCTGGATTGTATCTATCTTCTGTTTTACGGCAAACCTTAAGGTTTCCCAAACCGTACTTTCATTGTCGTTATCGCTGCCTAAAACAAACATCCCGTGGATTTTAATCTTTCTTTTATGAAAAGAACGGATCGCATGTATTATATCATCAATGGTCTGTTTCTTCTTGTATGCCTTGAGTGTTTCATGATTAACGGACTCAAAACCTACGCATACTACGGAGCATCCGGCGCGGGCCATAAGTTTCAGGAGTTCTTTGTCTTTTGCGGCATCACAACGCACCTGGCAGGTCCAACTGCGGATTTTATGTTTAATCATAAGCCCTAATAATTCATGTGTGCGCTTAGGGTTAGCGGTAAAATTATCATCGCAGAAGAAAAATGTTTTTGCGCTCCTGTTGGCCACTTCTTCCATAACATTCTGCGCGCTGCGGAAACGGTATTCGCGGCCAAACATCTTGGTAACAGAACAGAAAGTGCAGTCAAAAGGGCAACCCCTTGAGGTAGAAACAGGCACAACAAGAGCGGGAGATTTATAGCCTTTAATCAAAGAAAAATCAGGATATGGAAGCGCGTCTAAATTCTGCACGGGGCTGCCATTAACTACCGCTTCCTTTATTGAGCCATCCACAACACCCGCTATAACATCCTCTGCTTCGCCGATAACTACCTGCCTTGCAAATTGCAGGGCTTCATCATACATAAGGCTGGCGTGCACCCCACCCATAATTACTTTTTCCTTAGGAAATCTTTTAGCTATCTGGTATCCGCGTTTGGCGGTTGAAGTAAGGATTGAAATACCAATCACATCCGCTTTTAACTTAGAATAATCAGGCCTGTAAATATCCTCATTATAAATTTCAACTTCATGCCCCTTATTCCTAAGTATTGTCCCCAGATACACCGGCCCCAACAAAGGTATACGCAATTTGCTATATACGTTTGCCTCTGCGGCTGCCGGCTCTATTAAAACTACTTTCACTGTACACTTCCTTTTTAATCTACAATCCCCACCCTCTCTTTAGGAGGGGCAGGGTTCATAGCAATAGATTATTGCTGCTGTGGAGCGATAGAAACGTTAATGGCGCGCGGGCCTTTTGGCGACTTTTCAACATCAAATTCCACTGTCTGCTCTTCGGCCAAACTATCAAATTTTGAATCAACGACGCTGGACTGATGAAAGAATATATCCCTGCCGTCTGTATCGCTGATAAACCCAAAACCTCTGTCGCGAACTAACTTCTTGATTTTGCCTGTATGCATCTTAAGGCCTCCGTTTACCTTAAAAAAACAAACCCGGCCCCCTAACGGAACCGGGTTTGTGTTTTTTTAGGTTATAACTTAACTACTTTAGTAGCTTGTTCGCCTTTGGGCCCTTTTTCAATTTCAAACTCAACTTCCTGGCCTTCTGCTAAAGATTTATAACCCTCACCAAGGATTGCGCTATGATGCACAAACACGTCATTACCCGATTCAGGTGTGATAAATCCATAACCTTTCTGGTTCGAAAACCACTTCACTTTACCTTTTGCCATTACTTACTACCTCCCTTCCTCTAAAATTATAGTAAATAATGACAGAAACAAAAAAACCGAAAGGTTAGACTATCTGCACCTTCCGGCCCTAGACCTTCTAATCTCTTATTTACTACTGGAGGTAAGTATACCATAGTTTTCCGGTTTGTCAACTTAAATTATTATACCTTCCGGGCCCCTCTAAAATGGCGGAACCTTGTAACCTTCTACCCATACTCCCGTAGTATAGTCATATGATCGGGTTTCATAAGGCGCGCCGCCTAAAGGATAAAAATAATACTGTAAGAGATAAGGATGACCTGACCAATCAGGAGTTTTGCCTCCAGAGCCAGTAGTGCACCTATACGCATACAGATATACACGGCTGCTCGTAGCATTTTGAAAACTATATAAATAATAATGCGTACTCCGGCATACATTAGGAAGCCCGTTTGTGCCTACACCTAAATCGGCCGCTGTAACAGTAGCAAGTGTGCCGTTCTTCAGGAAATATTCATAGGCAAGCTTGCGCATAGCAGCTATATTAGCTTTGGCTTCGGCAGTGCGTCCATATTCAACCTGTGTGGTGTAAGTTGTAAGGCCTAAAGTAGCAAGGATACCTACGATGATAATTACTATAATTAGCTCAAGAAGAGTAAAAGCTTCATTTTTATCTATCGGCATGGACAATAGTCCGTATTATCGCACTCGCAAATGTATGTACTTCCGCTTGTTTCCGGATAAAACCGGTAAAACAACCGGTAATAGTATGGCGCATTAGGAGTTTTTCCTCCGGTAGTGCATCTATATGTCCCAAGGTCAACCCAATTAGTACCTATAGTCGACCGGGCATAAAAAAAGTAATTCGTGGAAGTACAGCCGGTAGGCAGCGATGCGAGCACATCATTGGACACCATGCCAGAAAATGTACCATTTCTTAAATAATATTCATATGCGAGTTTCCGCATAACACCTAAGTTAGATTTAGCTTCGCCAAGGCGCCCCTTCTCGATTATAATAGTATATTGGCTAAGGCCTACGGTGGCAAGAATGCCTATGATAATAATTACTATGATTAACTCCAGAAGAGTAAAAGCTTTATTCTTAGGAGTGATTAATAATCCATGTGAGATTAATTTGCGGTTCATATAATTAATTATTCCAGCCTCTTGCGGAACCTAAGCGAACTCATGGTAATAACAGCAAGGCCGATAATCAAAAGCGGCAATAGCTGCACCCAAAGAATGTTTATCCCCACCCCTTTTAAGAAAACGCTGCGTATAATCACGAGAAAATACCTTAAAGGATTTAGATATGTAAACAGTTGAATAACCCCGGGCATATTCGCGATTGGATAAGCAAATCCCGAAAGTAAAAAGGCCGGCATATAGAATAGAAAAACCGACATCATTGCCTCTTGTTGGGTAGAAGATATGGTTGAAATAAACAGGCCCACCCCTAAGGATGTAAATAAAAATATAACGGTGGATAGAAGCAATAAAAACAAGCTGCCTCTAAATGGTATGTGGAACCATAAAACTCCGAGTATTGTAATAAGAATGGCCTGCATAAGGGCGATTACGCCGAAAGGAATAAGTTTACCAAAAATAAGCTCAAGCGGCCTTAAGGGGCTGACAATCAACTGTTCCATGGTGCCTATTTCCTTTTCCCTTACTATAGCCATGGAAGTCAATAAAAGAGACATTATGGTAACAATAGAAGCAATTACTCCCGGCAAATAATAATTGCATGAAATAAGATTCTCATTAAACCAGGCGCGCTCCCTTAAATCTACGCTGGGAGGGTTTATCAGGAATCCATCCGCGGCGATCTCTTCTTCTAAAAGGCTGTTTTGGTATTCGCTCACAATCGTATTGGCATAACCCATAATAACCATAGCTGTATTTGAGTCTGACCCGTCATATGCCAATTGGATATCCGCGTCTTTGCCGGCAATAAGGTTGCGGCCAAAACCGCGGTCAATACGTATAACTACGCTTGCCAAGCCTTTATTAAGGATTTTATCCTGGCTCCTGTCATCATATATATAATATTTAGGTATAAAATATTTAGAATACGTAAAATCCCGCACCAGCTGGCGGCTCTGCTTGGTGTTATCACGGTCATAAATAGCGGTAGGGATATTATTAATATCCCTGTTAGCGGCATAACCGAAGAGAATTATCTGTAAAAGCGGAGAAATAAAAATGATTGACCGCATCCTAGGATCGCGCAAGACCTGTTTAAACTCTTTTATCAGTATCGCCTTTATCCTCTCAAACATTTTTACGCCACCTTTTTTTTAAATTTGCGGACGGCCAGGCTAAACATCATAAGCGCGAATAAAAATAAGAATAGCGCCTCATCCAGCATAACAGATATATCCGACCCTTTTAAAAATGATTCCCTTAATACAACAATGTAATAACGCGCGGGGATAAGATAAGTTATCGCCTGAATAACCTGCGGCATATTAAAAATCGGATAGATAAACCCGGATAAGAGCATTGTCGGGATGAATGTGGTCAGCATTGCTAGCTGGCTTGCCATCAATTGAGTCTTTGCTACCGTAGAAATCAATATGCCCTGAGAAAGCGCGCCGGTCAAAAATAACGCGCTTAAGGCAACGAGCAAAAAATAGTCTCCCCTGAAAGGCACAGTAAACAATAATCTCGCTATAATCACTCCTACCACAAGGTCAAAGAACCCGATAACAAAATAAGGTATAAATTTGCCTATTATAAGCTCAGGGGCCTTTACAGGAGTAGAAATCAGCTGCTCCATCGTGCCCCTCTCCCACTCCCGGGCGACACAAATAGATGTCAACAATGCCGCAATAATCATCATTATCATCGCGATTACTCCGGGTATGATAAACCATCTGCTCTCCATACCCATGTTAAACCAGATTCTTGGGCGCGCATCCAGCAGCTTCGGAGGATTAACGCCTTGTTTTAAAAACGCGCTGGATGCCAGTGTCGCATTGTAACCGGCGACTACCGAACGCACATAACCCATGGCAATAGTCGCGGTATTGGAATCACTTCCGTCAACCAAAAGCTGCAGAGGCGCCTTTTTATTAGATTCTATATAATGGGAAAAATCCTTAGGGATAATCAGTGCCATCATCACCTGGCCGGTATCTATAAAACGTTCAATATCGCGGTAATTATCCGTATAAGAGTTTATTTGGAAATAGTTGGAATTTTTAAAATTGAGCAGGAAATTACGGGTGAGCGCAGAAGAAGCATCCTGGTTCCAGACAACGGTTTGCACATTATTAATATCCAGCGAAAGCCCGTAACCAAAAATAAATAAAAGGACTACCGGAATCACTAAAGCCAGCAAAAGGGAACGCGGGTCGCGCCTAACCTGGATAAATTCTTTTTTTGTTATAGCTATAATCCTTCTTAAATTCATTTTAGTTTGTGTTCCTGGTCGTAATTCTCAATCGAATAAACAAACACATCTTCCAATGAAGGCAGAATCTTGTTTACGGAATAACCGCTGGCGCCATTTTCTTCAAAAAGATTTTTTATGGCCTGGATTGATTTCTGGGCTTCATATACCACAGCATGAATATTAACGCCAAAAAGCGCGGTCTCTTTAATACCTTCTAATTTAGAAATCCTCTCCGTCCATTTTTCGGCGTCCGGTATGGTTATCTCAAGAATATCATTCTTCATGACTTTAGTCTTCATCTCCTGCGGGCTTCCCATGGCAATCATCGTCCCGCGGTAAATAAGCACCATGCGGCCGCAATTCTCCGCCTCATCCATATAGTGGGTAGTCACAAAAATCGTCTTACCCTGGCTTGCCATATCTTTGATAATACTCCAGAAATTACTGCGGGTTATAGGGTCAACTCCGGAGGTAGGCTCATCCAGGAAAATAATATTCGGCTGGTGGATTATGGCGCACCCCAAAGCCAGGCGCTGTTTCCACCCTCCCGAGAGGGTAACGGTAAGGCTCTTACGGAAATCTTCTATGCCGGCTAATTTTATAGTTTCGTCTTTTCGTTTTTGCCTTTCATTCTTGGGGATATTATAAATACGGCTGTAAAAATCAATGTTCTCCTCTACGGTAAGGTCATCATAAAGAGAAAACCTCTGGGACATATAGCCGATATGTTCTTTTATTTTATGCTGTTCTTTCACGATATCGTAACCTGCGACCTGGCCACTCCCTGAAGTAGGAGTATATATCCCGCAGAGCATGCGTATAGTAGTGGATTTTCCCGCCCCGTTAGGCCCGAGAAAACCGAAAATTTCTCCCTTGTTAACTTCAAAATTTATCCGGTTAACAGCAACAAACTCACCGAATTTCTTCTCCAGATTCTCAACTTTTACCGCAATATTATCATTCATTCTCTTTAATAATATTTATAAACGCCTCTTCCAGCGTTTTTGCTTTACGTTCATTTTTAATATTGTCGGGTGTGTCGCACCTAAGCATTTTGCCTTTATGGATTAAGCCTACCCGGCGGCAACGCTCTGCTTCATCTAAATATGAAGTTGAATATAATATGGTTACTTTTTCTTTTAATAATTCATAAAGTATCTTCCAGAAGTCCCTGCGGGAAACAGGGTCAACGCCGTTAGTCGGCTCATCAAGGAATAAAACCTTGGGGGTATGGATAAGCGCGCAGGATAGCCCAAGCTTCTGCTTCATGCCTCCGGACAGCTTTCCGGCGAGCCTGCTCTTAAAAGGAATTAAGCCTGAAAAACCCAAGAATTTATCGATTAACTCGTCCCTGCCTTTTTTAGGCGTGCAGAATACATCAGCATAGAAATTAATATTTTCCAAGACCGTCAACTCCTCGTAAAGCCCGAAACGCTGGGACATATAAGCAATGTTCTCTTTAACGGCTTCTGATTCCCTGACGATATGCTTGCCATAAACCCACCCTTCGCCTTCTGTCGGCGTAAGTATGCCGGTTAAAAGCCGCATAGTTGTGGTCTTTCCCGCGCCGTCCGGGCCCACTAAACCAAAAATCTCCCCTTCGGGTATTTCAAGGTTCAGGTGGTCCACAGCTATCAGGTTGTCAAAATTCCTGGTAAGGTTAACCGCTTTGATAGTAATCATAATATCGGGTTACTCAATAATGTAGGCGTCCGCGGGCATTCCGGGTTTAAGGTCAAGGCTGGAATTATCCACCCTGACTTTAATTCTATAGACGAGCTTTACTCTTTCTTCGGTTGTTTGAATGAATTTTGGCGTGAACTCCGCTTCGCTGGAAATAAAAGAAACTCTTCCCTTATATTTTTTCCCCGGGTATGTGTCGGTTGTTACTTCGGCTTGCTGGTTAAGCTTGACCCTGCCCAAATCAGTCTCGTTAATATACGCCGTGACCCAAAGATTATTTAAATCAATCACCGTGAATACAGGTGCCCCTATCTGCACAACTTCCCCGGCAAGCGAACTCTTGGTAATGACATAACCGTTTAGAGTGCTGACTAAGTCCGTAAATCCTAAACGGGTCTCCGCTAAATCCAAAGACGCCTTAAGCGCCTCTATGTTTGCCTTGTCGTTGTCAAACTGGGTTTTAGCGGCATCTCTTTTCTGTTGAGGTATTGCGCCGGCTTTTAAAAGGTTCTCCGCGCGTTCATAATCAAGCTTATCAAGGACGTACTGATACTCTACCGCCCTTAAAGCTCCTCTGGCATTATCCCTGATCTTGGTTAACTCATCGGTATTAAGCTTGGCTACTATATCACCGGCCTTGACAACCTCTCCCTCGTCTGTAAGAAGCTCAATAATCTGGCCCTGCACGCGGAAAGAGAGCCGCACTTCATCTCCTTCAATATTTCCGGAAACCTTAATTTCATTTTTTAGTGCCCGCTCCTTCTGCCAGATATACGCTGCTGCTGCTCCAGCAATAAGCAGGATAAGAAAAATAATAAAAATCCGTTTCTTCTTTTTTTTCGCTCCGCCAGAAAATTTTGCCTTTATTGAATTAACGTCAACCATATCGCTTTCCTCCCTTTCAAGAATTTATTTTTTTGCCTCCACTATATAGCTCTTCCCCCTTGTCCTGTCCAAAAATGCCCCTGCCATAAGATAATCATAAATCCCCTGAAAAAGATTTTGCTGCACCTGGGCTAAAGATACCTGTGAATCAAGGACATCCAGGTTTGTCCCTACCCCGTTATCATAACTGACTATAGAAATCCTTAATGCCTCCCTTGCTTCTTCAATATTATCCTTTTGCGAATCAATAAGCGCCTTCGCTTCATTTAAATCAAGGCACGCCTGCCTGATATCCACGGCGATTTGATCGGATAAGTTATCCTTAGTTAAAATTGCCTGCGTGTATTTTGCCTTTGCTTCGTCTACCTTGGACCTAGTTAACCAGGCATCAAATATCGGCACGGTTACGGATACGCCTGCCTGCCAATTACTATGCCTGTTGTTAAACATATTCCCCCAATTATTTGATGTGTAGCTATAATTTCCTGAGGCCGTAATTTGAGGCCGCCACCCCGCCTTTGCCATTTCAATGCCCCATTTGTTTATATCTATGCCGATGGAATCCAAAATCATCTCCGGCTTGTTAAGATACGCCTGTTTCAAAAATTCACCTTCTTTTATTTCAATCAAAGAATACTGCAGGCGTTCGCTTACAGCCACCGGGTCATTTATATTTAAACCAAGCAGTTTCTTTAATTCAACCATGGTCAGGTCAACATTATTCTTTGCCTTAATCAGTTCGGGCATAAGTATAGAAATCTGCACTTTTGACTGTAATAAATCAAACCGTGAAGAAGTCCCCTGCCGGTATTTATTCTTTACATCCTCATAATGCAATATTGCCTGGTCCACGAGGTCCTGCGCGATACGTTCAATCTCATAAGCAAGAAGCAACCCGTAATAAAGTCTTTTAGCGTCAAATTCAGTATCAAGTTTCTTTGCTCGCAAGGTTTCTTCGCTGGACTTCAGGTTGAGTTGCGCTTGTTTAAAATTAGCTATATTCGCCCCGCCGTTATAAATAGTCTGATTTACAACCGCGGCAACCTGATTATCATCTTTATAGCCTGTCGTAATCCGCGGATCTTTTTTATTACTGCTTAACGAAGGTATGGCGCTGGCATTAAGGACTACATCATTATGCGTGTAGCTTGAGTCTATGTTCAGCGTAGGCATAAATGCACTGCGCGCTCCCATTATGCCAGCCTTAGAAACATTAATCCCCTGCTCCTGGATCTGAATATCTTTATTATTCTTAAAAGCGATATTTATGGCGCCGGATAGCGTAAGCGTAATCTGTTTATTTGACTTTGGTTCTTCACAGAACCCCATAGATACATAAAACACTAGACACACCACTATTAAATTAATTCTTTTTCTCATAGCTCCCCTATTTAATCAAATCATCAATTTTAACATCCAGGGACCTGGCAATTTTCAATAATGTCCCTATGGTAGGATTCGGATTTTTGCCTGATTCCACTTTAACCACCGTATTAAGAGACAAATCCGCCAGTTTTGAAAGCCGGTCCTGCGAAATACCCCGCTTAACCCTTATTATCCTGATATTCTTGCTTATCATATATTATAATCCATATATTATAATCAATGTACTGTAGAGATAGTATTATTAGACTACTATTATAGTATGATAAAAAAATAAAAAAGTCAAGAAAAAAATCCCAAGCAAAATTCGCTTGGGATTATATACATTTAGAGACGCTTTCCGAGCCAATCGGGACACTGTACCCTTAGGGGTACAGTGTCCGCTTTGAGTTGGAAAGCGTCTCTATTTATGCTATATTTACAAGTACCGCAATATCCTGTCCATTATCTTGCTGGCGGCTGCCTTATCACTAGGTACTCCTCCGACACGCACCTCAATCTTTGTGCTGGTTTCGCTTACCTTATGTATATCTATCCAAATAGTCCTGCCGTCACTGTATTTACTCATAACCTGATCTACTGTTTCTTCCCTGGTCTCCTTAGTCATCTCAAGCCTAAGAGATTTTAGTGCAGATTTAGCAGCTCTTATTGAATCATCATAAGAAGCATCGACTTCCTGCGTCAATTTGCCAGATAACCACGCAGCAGTGCCTGCGCCTCCGGCTGCTCCACCCAACAAAACAAAACAACCGCACAGGTTTAATAATAGGAACCCGGAAAAAACCGCTAAAGCCATTTTTTTCAACATTCTTCCTCCTCTATTTTAACTTCTGCTGGATCTTATATAAAACCCCGTTTGCAATCTCCGGCTTAGGCATCAAATATTTCCTTGCCGAAATAGTAACATGCGTGCTCCGGGAACTTTGCTTATTAAGCTTAACGGTTACGCTTGCCCCTTGCACTTCCGCTGAGATAACCAAAGAATCCTTATTTTCGCTATTTACCCTGCCGCTATCTTTTAAAACAGACAAGCACACTCCATATAATCTATCCGAAGCCACACCAAAATCCTGCTCAACGCTATCTCTGCCTGCCAATGTAGTCGCAATGGCTACAGGAAAAAATGCCGCGCCTGCCAAGGCGGAAATCCCGTAAATCTTAGCTCCGCTTATTCCTGCCTGCTTCATAGGCTCAGTCAGGATAAGCGCCACCAACTGCTGCGCGCTGGTTATATTCTTGTAAGATTTCTTCAGGTTAATATCATAAACTTTTATGGTTGGCTCTGCTGCCCCGCTATAATCTTTATATACAATCCTGCCCAGCTCTAAATTAACTAAGTCCATCTGTATTTCCATGGCTTTTTTTGCTTCCGTCTTTTTCCCTTGTTTAGGCTCTTGCCGCTGCGCTATTTTAAGTGAGTCAACGTTTAAAGCGCCTTCTCTATTCCTCTCCAGCCCCATCTCTTTCAGGTTTATATCAACAAGTGACAAATGCAGCTTACCCCTTAACAATGAAAAAAGGTCATAGTTTACATGAATTCTCGGCAATTCTACCAATATACCTTTAGAGAACCCGCCGGGGTTATACATCACAAAATTATTAATTCGCACTCTTTGACTAAAAATCCCTAAAGAAAATCCTCCGATACTCACCTTTGCCCCGGTGATCTGCTCGGCTGCGATTTTAACCACAGTTTTAATTATCAGGTCTTTTGCAAATGATACCCCCAGGAGAATAACTATTACGATGATAATAGGACGCAATATTTTCTTCATTCCTACACCTCCCTGCCCAGAAAGGGCGTACCAAACAATCCTTTATGTTTGGGTGCTGCCCAGAAAGGGCGCACCCAGCAGTCAAATAAGCTGGGGTGTTAAATCTCAAGGATATTATGCTTTAACGCTTAAAAGTGTCAACTGCAAGATTCTACTTTCTTTTGACTTTTCTCCACTTAATCACGAAAATACTCCTTCATCATATCAAGAAATGCCTTATCGGGATTTGGCCTCTGCCTGATAATGTCTTCCACCCGGATATCATCAAAATCGTCAGTTTCGGCACTTTCACTATCTAAGAATTTAGTTAAAATATTCCCTTCTTCTAGAAAACGCGATACTGTTGTAAATACCGAACCACCGCCGCCATCAAAATAACTCCTGGGCGACCTGTCAATATGAGGCTTAAGCAAAAACAGGTTTTCTTTCGCGCGCGTTAAGGCGACATAAAAGAGCCTACGCTCCTCTTCAGTGGCATCTTTATCTTCCAATGATAAATAAGACGGCAAATGGCCTTCCGCGACATAAATAACAAATACCGTATGCCATTCCAATCCCTTAGCTGAATGGATAGTAGACAATGTAAGCAAAGAATCATCCCTGTCCTTGATTCCAGGCTCAATAAGGTTTCTTTCCGGGGGTTCCAGGGCCATATCCGATAAAAATTGCTCTAACGTGCTGTACCTTGAGGCAATGCGCTCCAATGAATCCAAATCATTAAGGCGTTTATTAAAATCATCGTATTTTTCTTTAAGGAGAGGCTGGTAATATTTTAAGAAAACGTGAATTATTTCCGCGGGCTTATGTTTTTCTGTATCCGTCTCTTCCAATAATTCCAATAATGGTTTTAACCCGTCAATTTTATTAATAAACTTGGGGTCTACGGCTGAACTCTTTTTATTCAGCACAACTTCCGCAATGATGCGCTCGGCGGTTTTAGGGCCGACCCCCTTAAGCAGCAAAAGCGCCCTATACCAGCTTACCTGGTCAAGGCGGTTATGGATAATGCGCAAATAAGATATTACATCCTTAATA
>JAQTVG010000180.1 GCA_028706895.1 Candidatus Omnitrophota bacterium | reverse complement strand
ATTTTCTTTAATCGGGCTTTATTTGGTTTTCTCTTTTGATTATTACTATGCATATTTTATGGTGGTTGCTATGATTTTGATATTTTTCTATTGGCAAATCCACAGGTTTTTTAAAACAAGCCGACCTAATAGGATAGCTGGGTTAAAAGATATCTTTAAGGATTCTCTTTATACGTCTCTAATTATGTTGTTCTGTTTCCTAATAATTCTGCCTATAATTATGAGAATATTGAACAGCCATGTGACTACAAGCAATGCGGCATGGAATATGTCACGCAGAGCATTCGAGGATTTGTTTTCCCAGTCTGCGAAGCCCTTAAGTTATTTTTTGCCATCCCTGCAACAGCCGGTCTTAGGGGGGATTACCGGTTTCTTTATCGGCTCAGAATTGTATGGCAAGAGCCTTACAGAACATGTACTCTTTCTTGGTTGGATACCGATTATACTGGCCATAGTAGCCGTCAGAAGATGGCGGGTAAACAAGACATACTCCAGGGAAAATTTTTATATCGGACTTTTTACGTATTTAACTTTTGTTTTCTGGATTTTTTCCCAGCCTCCCTGGTGGCAGATTGGCCCGCTTAAAATTTATATGCCGTCATTTTTTATGTATAAATTTTTGCCGATGTTCAGGGCTTATTGTAGATTTGGTATTCTGGTAATGTTAGGAGTATCTATTTTAGCGGGATTTGGAATTAAGTTTATTTTGTCAAGTTTTAAAAATAGGTTTTTAGCTTTTATTGTCTATATTTTGTTTTGCGTTTTAATACTCTTTGAATTCTGGAGCTACCCTCCTTTTAAAATAATTTATGTGAATCGTGTTCCGCCAGTTTACTCTTGGCTTAAGGCACAGCCTGGTTTATTCGTCATAGCGGAATATCCTTTAGACATCGAAGCCCCCAACGAGGTCTATAAATTTTACCAGACTAAGCATGATAAGAAGATGATAAACGGAGCGTTCCCGGGAACGCCTGCAAATAAGTTCCTGTGTAACATCGCTGATTTATCTAATCCGAATACGGTAGGTATGTTAAATAACTTAGGGGTAAAATACGTGCTTGTGCATAGTCAGGATTACCAAGCTACTGGTTTAGTCGAAGACTTGAAACAACTGGAAGAAATTAAAAATAATTCTTCGTTAAGGCTGGTAAAAGATTTTAATGACGGAATATCTGTTTATGAGATAGTAAGAAATACTAAATAATAAAGGGTGATTGGCTATGAATGATATATTAAATAAGACAAGCGATGATATGCTGGTTCAAGTTTGGGATAAGTATTGGCATTCAGGAAATAGAAATATACTGGCAGAGATGAAATTTAATCTTGATTCACATCAGGGCAGGATAACTTTTGACTTGTTGGGAGAATTTAAAAAAGGCGATAAAATTCTAGAGGCAGGGTCAGGTCTTGGTAATTGGGTTTTTCTTTTTGAAAAAATAGGGTTCCATGTTACCGGAGTAGACTTGTCGCCAATTTCTTTAAAGATAGCAGGTGAGTATGCCCATAAAAATAATTTGAATCCTGATTTTATTTTAGCTGATATTAGGAGTATACCAGTTCAGGATAACTATTTTAATGTAGCTGTTAGCTATGGCGTTATTGAGCATTTTAAAGACCCCGAAAACGCACTTAAAGAAATGCACCGGGTTTTAAAACCGGGAGGAGCCTGTTTGATTACAGTGCCAAATCCGTTCAGCTTTCATCGCCTTATAGGCCGCCATATTCTTGATTTTACTAAAAGCTATAAATTAGGTTATGTTGGTTATGAAGCAGCTTATACCCCTAAAGGATTATCTATGCTTATTAGTAATGCAGGATTTACTAATATAAAATCCGGGCCTCTTTCTGATGGAATGGGAATGTTATTTGGGGAATTCTGGGGATTTATACCTTTAATAGGCAAAAAAGTAAAAAGGTCTTTGGCAAAATTTGCTTCTTTGATAGAAAGCAAACAGAATATAATTGGTGGTGGTTCATTTGCCATCGGCTATAAAACTAAACCATAAATATTTAATGAAAAATATAAAGACAGTAATATTGTGCGGAGGTAAAGGCATGCGCATGGGCCTGGAGCAGCTTCCGAAGCCGCTCTTTGAAATAGGGGGCAGGCCTATTCTATGGCATATTATAAAACATTATGAAAGTTTTGGCATAAGGGATTTCGTCCTCTTATTGGGCTATAAAAAAGAAAAAATCATTGATTACTTTAAAGACTACAAAATATCAAAAATTGAATTTATAGACAGCGGCGCCAACACGAACACGGGCGGCAGAATCAAGAAGGCAAAGAGGTGTATCAGCGAAGATATTTTTTTCGCTACTTACGGAGACGGGCTCTCTGATGTAAATTTGAATAAACTCTTTTGTTTCCACAAAAAACACAAGAGGATTGTAACGATAACCAGCATAAGACCTAATTCTCCGTTTGGGATAATGGGCATAGATTCCCATACTAACCTGGTGACGCACTTTGAAGAAAAGCCCATTCTTGACCATTGGGTTAACGGCGGTTTTTTTGTTTTTAACCGCAAGATTTTTGATTATATCAGGGAGGCCGACATACTGGAAACTGACACGTTTTCAAGATTACTTAAAAAGAAGCAATTATCCGCGTATAAGCATAACGGTTTCTGGGAGTGCATGGATACTTACAAAGACGCCATAAAATTAAACCAGCTGTGGGATTCAGGCAATGCCCCCTGGGCCGCCTGGCATAAAAAGAAAGATAGCTCTAATGATTGACAGGTTCTGGAAGGGCAAGAAGATTATAGTAACCGGAGCAAACGGGTTTCTGGCTTCGCACATCACATATAATCTTTTATTAAACCATGCAAATGTAGTGGGAGTAATCAAGGAAGATATGCCTTTATCTTTTCTTAATTTTAAGTTAAGGGAAAAGAATTATAAAAACATAAGGCTGATAAAAGGTAATATAATTGATTACTCTTTTATCAGGAATTTATTTAGAAATTATAAACCGGATATCTGTTTTCATTTAGCTGCGCAGGCCATCGTCGGAAAAGCAAATAAATCCCCCGTTCCTACTTTTAAAACAAATATAATAGGTACCTGGAATATACTGGAGGCCGTGCGTGAATTGTCGTTAGATACTAAGGTTATAGCTGCTTCAAGCGATAAGGCGTACGGCGAACATAAGAAGCTTCCATATACGGAGGACGCCCCGCTTAAGGCGCTTCATCCTTACGATGCTTCT
>JAQTVG010000179.1 GCA_028706895.1 Candidatus Omnitrophota bacterium | reverse complement strand
ATGGCCGCATAACAATAAAACTTAAAGCTATAAAGATCAAACTAACCAGCCACCTCAAAACTATCCCCTTCTGCTTATCCTGGTTATTTGCATGGCTGCAGCTGCAATGGCAATGCTCTTCCATATGATCCTTTACGCAATAATAAAGAAAAACAACGCAATGGCGATAAGAATGTTTCCTGCCGCAAATTGAGTATATTTTTCTATTTTCTCTGCCTTGAAAGATAGATATTTCACTAAACTCGCGGATGAGCCGATCAATAATATCGGCATACTTTGGCCGATGGCAAAGCTTAAAAAGATAATAATAGAATAAACCCAGGAATTCCCGAAACCCGCGATACTTGCAATCACAAAAAGCACGGAAGCGCAGCAAGGGCAAGCCGGCATCTCCAGAAAAGCGAACATGACGCCGAAAATAAACGCGCCGATAAGGCTTTTTTTCTTTAACTTGATATTCGTTTCGCAATGCGTATGGCGCGGTTTACCGATTTTGATCAACCCTGCGTAAAAAATCCCCAGCCCAAGCAAAACAAATCCCAGAAACATATAAAGATACCTGCTTATTTGCGCCAAACCAAGAGCGAAATTCTTAAACAGGATCAAAGCTATCCCTAAAAAAGTATAACTGGCGATTAACCCTAAGACTAAACAAAGAGACAATATCAACGGCTTTTTTTTAGTATGGCGCGCTGCCCCTGAAACATAACCGAAGACAATCGGGATCCTGATTATCGTGCAAGAACTTAAAGACGCGATAAACCCCGCCCAAAACACAATAAATACGGCCAAAAGAGGCGACTTGGTTATAATTGTTTCCAGCGCGTTCATCATTTCATTACATACCTTCCTAATAATGCTGACACACCATAACATCCGGAGGCAAAAAGAACAATCGTTGCTCCTGATGCCGTGCCCCAGTAATACGATACAATTAACCCGGAGATACCGGAAAGAATGCTTATAATTACCGCCCAAGCAGTATATGTGTGGGAGTTACGCGTAAAATTGCGAGATGCTGCCGCAGGTAAAATCAAAAGTGAATTTATGATTAAAATACCTGCCAGCCGGATCGAAACAATCACCACCAAGGCCAGGAGTATTGTAAAACTTGTTTCTATGAAAAAAGTGTTAATCCTGCGGCTGCGCGCCAAAGACGAATTAACGCTCGTAAGTATCATGGCGTTACCCGCCACATACCAATAACCCAAAACAACCACAGCTATTACAAAGAACCAGGCTATTTGCTGCGGGGTAACCGCGAGAATATCGCCAATCAAATAACTTGTATATTTTACAAATCCACCCTGCCTGCTTAGAATGACAATACCTAGAGCAACGATAAATGCCATAATAACACCCAAGACAGTATCAACGGAAGCGCGAGTGGCGTTTTTTAACAGGTTTATAGCGATAGCTAAAACCACCGCCAAACAGATCATAGGAAGAGTAGGGTCGTGAAAACCTAAAAGTACCCCTATGGCAATTCCCGTAAGAGCGGAATGCCCCAATACATCGGTGAAAAAAGCCATGCGGTTATTTACCACCATTGTTCCTAAAATCGCAAACAACGGCGTAACAAGTAATACAGCCAAGAGCGCGTTTTTCATAAAAACATAATGCGTCCAGCCAAATGGAAGCGCGCCTATTAATCTATACCAAACCTCAATAATCGCCATTTTTATTATTCTCTTTTGACGTCAAATTCGGCAAACAAGAAACATTCCATAAGGCCGGGCCAAAAGCTTTTACTAATTTTTCATTTGAAAGCACTTCTTTAGGCTCTCCTTGCGCGATAACGGAACGATTAAGCAGTATGAGGCGATCAACATAAGAAGATACACCGGCTAAATCATGCGTTACAAGTATCACCGCGATATCATTCTTTTTCCTCAAATCATCCACGATTTGATAAAAAAGAGATAATCCTTTAATATCTACTCCGCTGGCTGGCTCATCAAGCAATAGCAGTTTGGGGGCAGGAGTCATGGCAATTGCTAATAGAACCCGTTGCAATTCTCCTCCCGAAAGTTCACCGAGCCTTCTTTTGAGCAAATGCTCCGCCGAAAACAAAGAGAGAACGTCTTTCACTCTCTCCGATAAATCTTTGCTCACTCCGGCCCAAACAGGATAGCGGCTTATTGCTGAAACCACAAGATCCGTTACGCTGATAGGAGAGCTAAGATCAAATTGCAGCTTTTGGGGAACATAGCCTATCTTCGGTTTCCGGGAAGCGCTGCCGGCTACACGGAAAGATATTTTGCCTTTAGTGGGAATCTCCCCAAGGATGGTACGTAAGAGAGTGGTTTTCCCGGCGCCGTTGGGACCGACTACGCCTATCACCTCACCGCAGTTGACATGCAAATTAACATTGTCAAGTATGACGTTATCGCCAAACCTGACGGTTAAATTATCAATCTTCGTGCAGCAATGTTCGCAGGTATTCATCAAACAGCCTAATGCTCCCTTATTTTAATTTCTAAAAGCAAGCTTTAAAATCTTAAGGTTATTCTCCATTATATTAACGTAAGCGTCATAATCATCGCTGCCGGTTACTGCCGGATCAAGCACGTATACTTTAGCGCCTGTTTCCCTGGCTATGGCTTGGGCTGCGGCAGATGGATACTGCGGCTCGCTAAACAATGCCGGAATACCGTTCTTCTTAACGATCTCGATTGTCTCTGCCAATTCTTTTGCGCTCGGTTCACTTCCCGGCTCCCGTTCTATTACAGCAGCGATTTTTAAACCAAATTCCTCGGCAAAATACGGAAAAGCCTCATGAAAAGTTATAATTGCTCTGCCCTTATAAAGAGCTAATTCGAAATGCATTTTCTGACGCAACGCTTCAAGCTTTGCCGCATAATCAGCTGTATTCTTGGCGTAGAGTTCTTTGTGATCAGGGTCAAATTCTTCCATTGCCCTGCCTAAATTCTTTACCTGGGTTATCGCGTTGGAAATACTCACCCATACATGCGGGTTATCGCCTTCATTACCCTCTCCTTTAATTAAAGGTATTCCTGCGGATAGCTGGATTATCTTCAAATTGGGATGCTGCGCGATGATTTTATCCAGAAAAGATTCCATCCCTGCGCCATTAGCCACAAAAACCTGCGCGTCAGACAGTTTTCTCATATCGCTGGTTGTAACTGCATAGTCATGCGGGCAACCGGTCAATGGCGGAGTAAGATTCTGGACTGAAA
>JAQTVG010000178.1 GCA_028706895.1 Candidatus Omnitrophota bacterium | reverse complement strand
ATATACCTTAGCATACAAATATTCACCTATTCGTATTTCCTTATTTTTATCTTCGGTATTCTTTTAGTTTATGTTTTAAGGGATAAAAAGAAACAAGGTGCTTAATTTTAACCTTGCCTAAGGAGAAAAAAATGGACCCCCTGATTAATCTCTCGCAAGCCCACCAGAAAATCCTGGAAATGCCGGCCATGTACAGTAAAATATTAGGCACTATTAATTTTCATAATGCGGCTGAATACGTAAAAAGCTTAAATAAATTATTTAAAGATATTGTTTTGCCTCATTTTGATTTTGAAGAGAAAGAAGTATTCCCTTTAGTTACTCCTGAAATGGGGCAAGGCTTACAGGTTCTTGTTATCGCGCTAAAAGAGGAACATAAACAGATTATGGAAGAATTGGCTCAACTGAACAAACTTAATATGAAATTGCAAACTAGCCCTGATGTATCCCAGGCAGAAAAAGACAAATTAGCCGCATTGTGCACTAAAATTACCAGAGAGCTTACTGAGCATGCCCAGAAAGAAGATGAGTCCCTTTTCCCTTATCTGCGGGATACTATTTTTTGATAATAAAGGAAGTTTAAAATAAAAAAATCAAGCTTATTATTCAAGCTTGATTTTTTTATTTTGGAAGGTTCTGTATTACAGGCGATTTTTGGTTTAAAACTTTTGTATTAATAAAATCATAACTACAGATACAACGATAAACAGGAGCCCTAAAGCAATTCTTGCTTTGGTCTTTATTATTTTTTCGTCTATTTTTATATCGGCGTCTAATTTTTTTCTGAATACGGATGAGGCTTTGATTATTATCTTGTCAACATTAAATGTCATCTCATCCAGTGTCTTTTTCAGATTAGAAGTAACTTTGGCCCCAAAAAGCAAATCTATGCCAGCCAGGATACCCAGTATGCTCGCAAAAATAATTACGTTTTTAAGAATTACATCCAACTGTATTAAGTCATCCATCTTACCCTCCTTTTCCGATAATTGTCCCTATATAAATGCTACCATAATATCAACAATTTTGCAATAGCAAAAATGTATTGCTTTTGGGTTTTAATAGTAGCATAATAAAATTGCCTGAAGAGGCAACTGTTGATTTTAAGGCTGATAGCGATTTTGAGGAAATATTGTGAAGAAGGAGGGGAGATGGTAACGATAGGAATAAGAGAATCCTTAAATAACGGATTGAAATTTTTATTAGAAAATCCGGTTCTTATATTATTAGGGATAATCGCTAACCTGCCGCAATTATTTGTTGGGGCAGGAGAGGCCAGGCTTGTAGCTATGTTTATCATCGGGTTTTTCTTGAATGTTTATATTATCGCGTTAATTGTAAGGTTCATTTATGAGTCAAAAGAAGCAAGGCCTGTTTGGACAGAATTAAGTAAATTCGCCATACGAAAATACGCCTTGCTTTTTATTACTTATATATTATTTTATATTGCAACTTTAATTGGATTAATCCTGTTGATAATTCCGGGTTTTTTCTTATTAATAAAATTAATATTTGTTGATTGTGGCATCCTTATAGAGAATGACGGGGTTATCGGTTCCTTCAAGAGAAGCTGGGCAATAACAAAAGGTAATTGGTGGAGATTATTTATTTTGACCGTCATTTGTTATTTACCTGTTTTCGCAATTCTCGCTCTTGGTAATTTCTTGCCAAAAACAACCCAATCCATACTTTCTTTGTTGTTGAATTCATTTGTTTTTGTGTGGCTGCAGTCTGTTTTTACGCTTGTATACCTTCAGTTAAGGAGAGTTAATATACCAGGCAATTAATGGTTGCCTGGATGATTGGAATTTTTAATCTTGCCTAACTCCCTCAAATATAGTAATATATCCCTGATAAAATAGCAAAAAACCGGGCCATTAGCTCAATTGGCAGAGCAGGACACTCTTAATGTCAAGGTCGAAGGTTCGACTCCTTCATGGCCCACCATAAATTCTCTCCCTTGAAAAATTACGAAATTATTGAACACACAGCAGACATAGGCATTAAAGTAAAGGGTGTTGATTTAAAGGAATTGTTCCGGAATGCTGCGGTAGCGATGTTTGATATCAGCTCTGAGAAGATTGGTGCGCAGGCCGGAAAAGAAATAAAGATAGAAATAAAACAGGAGTCGGGTAGCCTGGAAGAACTCTTCGTGAATTGGCTCAATGAACTGCTTTCCTTATCTGCCGCGAAAGAACTGATATTTTCCGGATTTCAAATAAATACAATAAATAAAAATACCCTGCAGGCCGAGGTAACAGGCGAAGATACCGCCAATTATAAAGTCAACACAGAGATTAAAGCGGCAACTTATCATCAGTTGATAATAGGGCAGGATAAAACCGGCTGGCATGCAGAAGTAATTTTTGACGTTTAGGCGAAGAAATGGCTGATACCTGGGAAGGCACCTTAGAAAAGATAGATGATTATCGCTGGCGAATACCCAAGTCATATAAGCCCGGGATGCGCGTCCCGGGTATTATTTATGCCGATGAAAAGCTTTTAAAAGATATACGGCATGATAAAGCGGCTGAACAGGTCGCCAATGTTGCTTTCTTACCCGGTATTGTAAATGCATCTTTAGCAATGCCTGATATACACTGGGGTTTCGGTTTTCCGATTGGAGGAGTAGCCGCTACTGATATTGAAAATGGCGGGGTAATTTCTCCCGGCGGGGTCGGTTACGACATAAATTGCGGCGTCAGGCTATTAAAAACCAATTTTCAGTTTGATGATATAAAAGATAAAATAAAGGATTTGGTTTATGCATTATTTTCAGATGTGCCTTGCGGGGTAGGTTCAAAAGGCGACATAAGAGTAAGCGCAAGGGAAGAAAAGGATATTTTGGTAAAGGGCTCTAAATGGGCTGTTCTAAAAGGATACGGAACAGAAGAGGATCTGGAGTGTACTGAAGAAAATGGCGCTATAGAGGGGGCTGACCCGTCTTGTGTTTCAGACAGGGCCTATGAGAGAGGCAAGGCGCAATCAGGCACACTCGGTTCCGGAAATCATTTTCTGGAAGTCCAGGTTATTGACCAGCTCTACGACCGTGAAACTTGCGATGAATTTAATCTTGCTTTAGGGCAGGTGACCGTGATGATACATTCCGGGTCTCGCGGCTTGGGTTACCAGGGTTGTGAAGAATATGTAAGGAATATGATTCATTGCCTGCAAAAATATAATATCAATATCCCTGACCGCCAGCTCTGTTGCGCTCCGGTTAATTCCCCCGAAGGGAAAGATTACCTGGCAGCGATGAGATGCGCGGCCAACTATGCCTGG
>JAQTVG010000177.1 GCA_028706895.1 Candidatus Omnitrophota bacterium | reverse complement strand
CAAAGAGGTCGAAAGGGAGAAATATATAATAAGAGTCTATGCGGATGCTGAAAATAGAGATGACCACAAATGAATAAAAAATTCATTTTTGGATTAATAAGCGTTGCTGTTGTTTTGCTATTTTGGTTTTTTGCAAAGCCTCCTCTTGAAGATTTATGGTCAAGATTCATGGATTTTGTAAATCCTCGTCATTACTCTGATATCGTAAGAGAAAAATGGTCAAATAAATCTAGTAGCTTTCTTATAAATAAATTAAATCATCCAAGTATAGTTTATAGCGGAGCCGCAACTACTATTTTGCGAGCAAGAAATAATAATACAATGGATGAAACAGATAAAATCATGCATATAATCAAAAATGGCAGAAACTACCGTGGAAGGTATTTAGCTTTAAGTATTTTGTTCTTTTGGGATAAACAGAAAGCAATTGACTTGTCAATGGAGATCATTCGTTCAGGTAGAAAGCATCCTCTTTATGAAGATGCATTGCTTCATTTGGCGCACATAAAATACGAACCAGCTTTTCCCTACGTTATCGACCTTGCAAAATCGCCTGATAAGTATAATAATGGTTCCATTATGTTACTGGAAGAATTTGGTAAACCGGAAGCGATACCTATTTTGGAGGAAATGCTGAAAGACCCAAATGTTCTAAGGATAGACAAGAACGCTGTTCGTGATGCCATCAAATCTATTAAAGAAAAGAATGAATAAAAAGAAGATAGGGGACGTGAAAGAAGATAAAAGAAGATAGGGGACGTTCTTGACAAATTGACTTAGCAAGTAGCCTTAATCTAGATTATTTCCTTCCTAAGTTGCTGCAATAGTTAGTGTTAAGCCCAAGATAATTCTTTTTATTTGTTCGTTGTGCTTATAAATATGGCTTTAATGCAAATATATGTTTATCTATAATCAATTGTATGATATACTCCGTTTTACTATGTCAAAGCTTAAAAGGTATTACGAAGAAGGCCAAATCTATTTTGTCACCTCAAATACATATTCAAGAAAACCTTTTTTTGAAGAAGAAGATAAAGCGGGTTTCCTGTTGAATATCCTGCGTTATTATAAAAGTATCTTCTGTTTTAAAATATTTGCTTATTGTATAATGCCCGATCATATACACCTTGTTATTCAACCTGCCAAATGCGTGGATCTTTCAAAGATTATGAAGCATATTAAAGGGAATTTCGCGGTAAACTTAGACGGCAGGATGAAAAAAAACGGCAAGGTGTGGCAACATAATTTCTATGATGTCATTATACGTGACGAACAGGAACTCGCAGGAAAGATCAATTACATTCATAATAATGCCGTAAGCAAAGAACTGGTTCGCTGCGCAGAAGATTATCCTTATTCAAGCGCCAAGGTATATATAAAAGATGAAAAGGATTATCTTGCAGATAAATACATATCTTAAAAGGGCTTACAACTCAAATAATCTAGATTAAGGCTACCAGTTGTTAGGCTTTTATGGCAGCCTTATATACCCATTGCGCTATAGGCCTTAAAGTGATATTATATCGCTCAATATGAGGTTTTTCATTTGGCGTTTCATATTAATGAATTAGCCAAGGGGAAAGGCCCAATCGCTGTCCGGTGATTGGGTTTTTTGTTTTTCTGGGTAAAGTGAATCTTAAAAATAGGACTACGAAAGGAATAACGATGAAGACATCAAAAAACCTCCTAATTAGGTTGGTTACTTTCTTATTGATTCCGCAGTTAATTTCTATTCCCGGCGCATTCGCAAATACAACTCCTATTGCTCCCGATGAGACAGGCCAGTATGTTCCGACGCGAACACCGGATGGCTTTTCTACGAGCCAAGATACAGGCGTTACGCCGCCGATCGGCGATGATACGGCAAAATTTCTCAATAATTCGCCATTAAGCACGCCTGACGAGCCGTCAAAGCAGGGGACTACGCAAACAGGCTATAATTTTGTTATTACCAAAGAGACCCGCGATGCCAAAGGCCGCCAATATTACTTTGTAGAAGAAGTCCGTGATAACAACGGTAATCTTATCGAGACGCGCACACGCAAGTCCACAACTTATGATAAGAACGGAAACATTATATCTTTCTCTGAAGTAGTAAGGTTGCCTGATGGTTCCGCTATAGTTTTGAATTACGGGAATAACGAGCTTGTAATCACGGGCAATGTTTATAATCGCACCAAGAACATTGACCGAACGATGACCGCGTATGATCTTGCAAAGCGCGTTGTATTTGTTGACGCGGCAAATATTTCGGAGGGCGCCGATTATTACGAGGTAGGTTTCTATGACGAACAAACATGGAATACCGGCGACGGAGATTTTGCAAAGCGCACCTATAGGAGCAAGTACGACAAAACGGGCCTTTTAATCTATGAGGCCGGCGAGGTGTACAACGGACTTGGAACGAAACTTTATGACTTTACGAAATCTTCTTTTAGCTACGACGGTTCGAGCCTCAATATGTATAGTCAGCGGATTATTCTCGCAGGGGATAGGTCTGTGCTGAATTTTGTTTTCAAAAACGGCACGGTTACCCTTAAGGGCGATTTAAAAACCGAGGGAATAAATTTGCGGCGTGAATTCGGAAATGTCGGGAGTGAAACGGAAATCCTTTTTGCACGGGAAGGTAAAGACGAATCTTTACAGCCCGATTATAAAGTAGTTTCGCCTTACGAGCGCGCGGCCTATGCGTTTAATTATGAAATCTGGAGCTATAAGCAGCTTCATGACGCGCGCGGCAGGCTTTATTACGAGGAGGCGTTTGTAAAAAACCCTAACGGCAATACGATCTACAAGCTTATTCGTAACATTAATTATAACAAACCGGCAATTTATTACACGGAGAAACTTATATTTCCGGACGGTCGTGCGACGACAATGATAGTGAGTAATTCGCATATCGACATCCGCGGCTATTACGGCGGAACAAGCGATTATATAAAAAGTGCTTTTTACGGTATCGGAAAAAATGAAAGGATATTTTTTATATCGGAAGAGTACCTAATGCTTTGTAATACGGTAACAGGCGGGTGCCGGTTTGTTACCATTTATGGGAAAAAAGTTGGTAACGCAGATGGTGATTTACTTCCGGATCCTTTGGACCCGGACGATGATAACGATGGCATTCTTGATGCGGATGACCAGTATCCATATGATCCGCTGAATAATACATTTCCACTTTTTGATGCATCCGGCAATGAGATTAGCTTGCCGTCTCTTACAAATAACCCTGCGTTGTCGTTTTATAACGAAGAATATCCCGGCCAGCGCGTTCTTTACGAAACAA
>JAQTVG010000176.1 GCA_028706895.1 Candidatus Omnitrophota bacterium | reverse complement strand
GTTGAGTCGGCAGGCGTAGTTGCCGAGTCAGCCCTTGCTTATGTATTGGCAGACGCGTTCCTGGAGAAGTTCGGCAGCGACGCGCTTAGGGATATAAAAACCAATTACCTGAATTATCTGAAAAAAACGCGTTAGAAAATATCGCTTCCTTCGTCTATTAGATAGGAGGAGGTGATAGAGATGGAAGATAATTCTGTTCAGGTCAGCCGTATTTACAGGATTGACGGCGACACCAAGCTAAAAGCCTTTGTTGATATTGCGGTCGGCGATTTTATCATCAAGGGCTTTCGTGTTATGCAGGGGTCAAAAGGGTTATTCGTAGGCATGCCTCAGGAGAAATCCAAGGATGGCAAGTGGTATAATACCTTTTACCCGAGGTCAAAAGAAACTCGCCAGAATCTTACCGATTTAGTCTTAGCAGCTTATCAGGAGTAGGTTTTGGGTATAAAGCCCGCTATTTTAGCTATAAATAGCGGGCTTTTATAGTTTGACAGCGTTTTAAGTATATGATAGAATTGCGGATATGAATAATATTTACCTTGTTGGCTTTATGGGCACAGGCAAGACTGCGGTAGGCAGGGAGCTTGCCAAGTCAAAGAAGCTGCAGTTTGTGGACCTTGATGAATTAATTGAGTTTAAGGAAAAAAGGCCTATTTCCGATATTTTTGCTAAAGAGGGCGAGCCGTATTTCCGTAAGATTGAAAAACGGGCCTTGAAAGAAGTAAGTAAGCAGGAGAAATTTGTGGTTGCCTGCGGCGGCGGGATTGTTTTGGACGAAGGCAACATTAAGATTATGAAAGAAACAGGGGTGCTTATTTGCCTGTCTGCCTCGCCAAAAGTTATACTAGAAAGGACTATCGCCCATACTCATCGGCCGCTTTTAAATGTTAAAAACCCTGCTAAACAGATAGATTTACTCCTTAAAATGCGCGCTCCTTATTACGCCAAGGCGCATAAGGCCATAAACACGTCTAAAATTTCCATAAAACAAGTAGCAGCAAAGATTTCAAAACTTCTTCCTAAAGAAAAATGACGCATTTCAAAGCTCTGATCGGGCTGAATATGTTTTGCGGTATCGGCAGCACCCGCCTGAACCAGTTACTTCGTTATTTTGGCAAGCCGGAAAATATTTTAAACGCGCCTGTAAATGAATTGGCGCAAATCCCGGGTATCGGCCTAAAGATTGCCGAGAAAATTTCTTCTCTTAAAGAAAAAGATATAGACGAAGAATTTGATTTAGCCGAAAAGCATAAACTTAAAATTATAACTATAGGCGACGAAGATTATCCTGACAGTTTAAAGCAAATTCCTGACCCGCCGATTGTGCTTTATGTTAAGGGCGCGTTAAAGAGCCAGGATAAGTCCGGCATAGCCATAGTCGGCTCACGCAGGGCTTCTCTTTATGGTTTATCCTGCGCTGAGAAATTCGCTTATGATTTATCCGGAAGAGGCATTACTATTGTTTCGGGCCTGGCGCGCGGCATAGATACTTTAGCGCATCAGGGCGCCTTAAAATCCGGCGGCCGCACTATCGCGGTAATAGGCAGCGGTTTTAACTACTTGTATCCCGCGGAGAATAAAAAATTAGCTGAAGAGATATCCTGTAACGGCGCGGTAATATCCGAGTTTCCCATAAACGCAAAACCTTTGGCGCAGAATTTTCCCCGCCGTAACCGCCTGATCAGCGGTTTATCCCTCGGCGTCCTGGTAGTTGAGGCAGCTAAAAATAGCGGCGCTTTAATTACTGCTGACTGCGCTTTGGAACAGGGCAGGGATGTATTTGCTTTGCCTGGAAAAATTGATTCTCCGAATTCTTTGGGGACAAATGAGTTGATTAAACAGGGCGCGAAATTAGTCTCTTCGGCCGAAGATATATTGGAGGAATTTGATATTGCCGCGGCTGCAATTCCTGCCAGCGGCCCATCTTTGTCCGGCAGCGAATCACAGGTTTATGGTTTAATATCAAGCCAGCCGTTACTTATGGATGAAATAGTTGAGAAAACCGGTATCGGCATAACAGAAATATCGGGGCTCCTTTTGAAATTACAGATGCATAAATTAGTCAGGCAGCTCCCCGGTAAACAATTTATAAAGGTCAAAGCCTAATATGAAAAAGAAAAAAGCTCCAGTTGTTTTAAAAGGTTCTTTAGTTATTGTAGAGTCTCCCACAAAGGCCAAAACAATAAGCCGGATACTGGGGAGTGATTTTTCCGTTGTCTCTTCTTACGGCCACTTAATTGATTTACCCAAAAAAGAATTAGGCGTGGATGTTGAAAATGGATTTTTGCCTTCTTATGTGGTAGTAAGCGGCAGAGAGAAGATTATTACTTCTTTAAAGAAAGAAGGAAAAACCAAGAGTGATATATATGTGGCTACCGACCCTGACAGGGAGGGCGAAGCCATCGGCTGGCAGATTAAAGACCGGCTATTTAAAGATAAAAAAGTTTTACGCGTGGTCTTCCACGAGATTACACCTTCGGCGATAAAAGAAGCTTTTAACAACCCCCACGAATTTGATTTGAATATGATTGAGGCGCAGGCAGGACGTAGGATATTAGACAGGATAGTGGGTTATTTTTTGAGCCCCCTGCTTTGGAAAAAGATAACGCGGGGTTTAAGCGCAGGCCGTGTGCAATCCGTGGCGTTAAGGTTAATAGTAGAGAGAGAAAAACTTATCAGGGCTTTTATTCCTCAGGAGTATTGGGAGGTAGAGGCCAGGCTTTCCAAAAAAGGAACGGGTGAGGCATTTTTAGCAAAATTAGACAAGATAGAAGATAAAAAAATAGAGATAAAGAATAAAGCGGAAGCAGATAATATACTCGCGGATATAAACAGTAAGCCGTTTATAGTTTCTGAAATAAAGAAGTCAGAGAGGAAACGTTATGCGCCAGCGCCTTTTACTACCAGCACAATGCAGCAGGATGCTTTTAATAAATTAAGGTTTAACGCCAATAAGACAATGATGATAGCTCAGCAGCTTTATGAAGGTATTGATATCGGCGAGGCAAATCCTACCGGGCTCATCACTTATATGCGCACCGATTCTACAAATGTCGCGCCTGAAGCAATTAAGGCGCTGAGGAGCCATATCTTAAATAAATTCGGCGAAGAATACCTGCCGAAAGAACCCAATACCTACAAACTAAAAAAACACGCGCAGGCAGCACACGAAGCAATAAGGCCGAGTTTGATTTCGCATACGCCTGAGAGCTTGAAGCAATATCTGACCGAAGACCAGTATGAATTATATGAATTGATTTACCGCCGTTTTATTGCCAGTCAAATGAAC
>JAQTVG010000175.1 GCA_028706895.1 Candidatus Omnitrophota bacterium | reverse complement strand
ACTACCTCTCCATTCGCGCCTCTTACTCCGCCGTGCTTTGTACCTGTCTGGATAGCAAGCTTGGTAATCGGCTTGAGTTCATATCCTTTTTCTTTGCTTAAACGCTTTAATTCAGCATTATAACCATCCATAAATGCCCTTAATTCGGCGACGGTGCTGTTCTGCTGCTTGCCTGCATCCATCCCCTTGCCGATCTCACCTATCTCGCCGCCTAAATTCACGACGATACCTTCTTTATCTAAACCCAACTCTCTTTCTAGGTCTCTTATATAAGCAGTTAACGCTGCGGTTGTTTTATAGTTAAGCGACTGCTGTTCATCAAGATTGGTTTTTGTATAATCTACCAATTGCGACATATCCAGATCTATCTGGTAGAAACCAGCTTCTATCGCTTCGCGAATCAACCCCTTGATATACTCTAATGCTTTCTCGGAGCTGCCTGTATAATCTTTCAATGTAACCTGGAAATGATCACCCTGTATAAATACCGGTAATTTATATCCTTCTTTTATAGCTGCAGCTAAAGTGGATGTAGTAAGTTCTACTGGGCGCTGCCCGGTATAGCCGATTTCAGAACGGGCAATTTCAAATATAAAAGCTCCTGCTTTATTCTTAATCGCGGAAGAAAAAACAGACCTGGCGGTATTATAACTCATACCTCTAAGGTTTATAGCCGGGATACTGTATTGCCTTTTATCTTTTGCTTTTGCGACATAAAGAGGATACACAGAATCGAGCGTTGCACCTTGAGCTGCCGCGGCATCTTTAATTAATTTACGGCAAAGCTTGGCCACTTCTTTATCGCTGTTAAAGGTAGCGTCATATACCAGTTTGTCAACCAACTCACCTTTTAACTTTGCTTCATCAAGCACCTTTACGCCTTTATCGTTTACTTCTAATATGCCCTTTATGGCATTCTCCACATCTGTGGTGTTGGTAAAATTAAGTATGGGCTTGTCTGATACCTTAATATCATACGCCCAGTTCGCCTTTAGAAACATTGCCTTGTTCTTTTGTATATCAAAATTACGGCCGCCTACGTCCTCCGCAAAAGAAATTGAATCTGCTTTACCTTCATACGTGTAAAAAATACGGGCATCCTCTCCTTTAAACATGCTATCAACGGCTCCGACAGCCATAATCTCGCAATCCGCGATATCGCCTTGAACCGGGCCGGCGGAACGAACGGTATTTTTAAGTTCGGCTAACTCCACATTATTCAAACCATAGGCATTTAATACTGCCTTCAGCACTTCTTTAGCGCCTTCTAATTTAGGATTGCCGTAAGGATCCAGATTGTCCGGATTGTTGGCGCTTTCAAAAATAAATTTGGCTTTAGAGTCCTTTGCGAAAGCCTTATCCAATATTTCGGAATTATTCCTGTAATTCTTATTTATAATAATACCTTCCGATACTACAATTAAAGGTGCCCTGAACTTCTCGGGTGGCATGCTTTTTCTTTCAGCCCAAACTCTTCTCGTGTCTTCAATAACCTGGGCTAAATCTATCTGCCCTTGCTCAGGTATCAGAGTTAAATCTGCCCTGATTCTGGCTCCTGCGAGAACAGCCACATGTCCGGCGTTCCTGCCGTATATTTCAGCAACGCCTATTCTTCTCATACTTGTGGCATCACGTAAAAAGCTTACTAACTGCCTAACCGCATTAGAGACGAAAGAACGAGTTCCATAAGTCATAGCCAAGAGTTGCTTTAAAGCCAAGTCATTATCCATTGTCTTAGCCAGACCAACAATATACAATTCAGGGAACTCTTGCTTAAGTTTATAAGATGTCTCATGGCTATTATTGCCTCCCAAGACCATTAAGCCGTCTAAATTCAGTTTACGGATATTACCTATAATTTTCGTGGGCGCGTCTTTTATCTTTAAAGAGCCATCTTTGTTTTGCGCGTAAGGATTCATACGGTCAGTGCCTATCCATGTTCCGCCTTTATAATGGCGGGCCTTAGCTTCTTCAAACGTGAATGGGCGTGATTTAGCAACTAAATCATCATTATACAATCCGTCCCAACCTTCCCAGATAATTACGGGTACCTTTCCCATCTCAAGTATTCTTTTAACCGCAGCATAAATTGCCGCGTTATGGCCGTCCGCTGTCCCGCCGCTGCAAAGAATACCGACGCGTTCAAGTTTAATTGGCTTTTGGGTTGTTTGTCCTTTAGCCGCTTTAAGATCGTTGGTTATCTGATTTGTTAATCCGCCATCGTCTTTTGTCGCGGTAGCCCTTAACATATCCGCTGTTGAAACCTCGGCGGAGGCAACTTTAGGAATACCTATAAGCATAAAATTAACAGCGATGATAAAACCGATTGTATTGATAAAAAAACTGTTTTTGTAAAATAGTGTTTTCACTTTCTTCTCCTTTTTTGCTACTGTTGAATTATCTACCATTTATCTATTCTTCATCAGAGGCACTTGTTGCCTCCTCTTGAGCCGCTTTATTTTTACTCCTTAATACTGAAAAATAAGTAGTGGGGTCTGCCTTCTGTGTAATCACAGGCGTAACTACTGTATATGAATAACCATCTTCTTTTAAAAGCCGGGTAATACCGGGGGTATGAAAACCTCCCGTAATAAGCGCTGCTACCTTAACGTCTGAGGATTTTATTTTATCCGTCATATTTTTAACAAACGCCTGCTCTCTGTCTGCTCCCAGCTGATAAAACTTATCTATCTGCTGGATGTTTGCGTCAACAGTCTTAGCCGCTGCCGGCTGCTGGCTTATATTATATTTACCGCAATTCTGAGTGAGAAAATCTATCCAAGAGGCAGTAACAAATTGCTCTTTATTCTCCTTAAAATAAGCGTAATCATCAGGGGCCATCTCTATATTCAGCGCTTTCATGAGTATGCGGCTGGCCTTCGCAATTTCACTCAACCTTTTCTCCTCGGCGCTGGCGAATGAGGCCTCTTCTAATTTTGCCTCCACAATATTTATTTCCTTTAGAATATCATCGGCGTGCGTCTCTTTGCTTAGATTTATGTAATCAAGGTAGGCGTTAAACTGCGGGTACTTGCGTTTCAGGTTCAGCTTTTGCTCTCCGGCGGTTTTTAGGAAAGAATAATATTGCTCGGCAGGGACCATTTTTGCCTTAAAACCCTGGGTCATCAGGAGAAGATTACGCATCCCAACTTCATCTAAAACTTTGGCTAAATCTTTTATAAAGGCGTCTCGCTGGCTCTCCGCTGCTTTAAAATCAATCTTTTTTTCCAAACTACCCAACTCTGAAAAAGCGGCCAAATTCGGATAATACCCGGAGTCTATCTTTTTCTTG
>JAQTVG010000174.1 GCA_028706895.1 Candidatus Omnitrophota bacterium | reverse complement strand
TTTCGCCCATAAAACATAAGAGCAAACTCTCTCAATTAACTAATGCCGAAGTCCTGGATTTATTCCAGACCTTAAATAGCACCAGGGAATTGTTAGATAAGGTATTAAAGCCGGATGGTTATAATATAGGCCTTAATATTTCACGAAGCGCAGGCGCCGGCGAAACCCGCCATCTGCACATGCACATCGTCCCGCGCTGGAAGGGCGATTCCAATTTTATTACTACCGTATACGATACAAAAATAATTTCGCAGTCGCTGGATGAGCTGTATAAACAATTAAAAAAACATGCTAAATCAAGGACGAATCCGGGAATTTGAAGATAAGTTTTTAGCTCCTTACGCGATGAAGAGCTGCAATACGCGCGGCAGGGCGCATAAAGAAAAGGAGCATCCATACAGGTCGGTTTATCAGAGGGACCGCGACAGGATTATACATTCGGCTGCCTTCAGGAGATTAGAATACAAAACACAGGTATTCGTGAATCACGAAGGAGATTATTACCGCACAAGGTTAACTCATACCATAGAAGTCTCCCAGATTGCCAGGACCATAGCCAGCGCCTTACGATTAAACGTTGATTTAACCGAGGCAATAGCCCTTGCCCACGATTTAGGCCATACGCCCTTTGGGCATTCAGGAGAAGATGCTCTGAATGAATTAATGGCGCCCCTGGGTGGATTTAACCACAATCTACACGGGCTTAGGGTGGTGGATTTGCTGGAAGAGCGTTATCCTGATTTTCCGGGGTTAAATTTGAGCTGGGAAGTAAGGGAAGGCATTATAAAACATTCAACGGCTTTTGATAAATCGGTTAAAATAAAAAATCTTGCCCCCGGTGAGTCGCCGACCCTTGAAACGCAGGTAGTAGATATCGCCGATGAAATAGCTTATGATAATCACGACCTTGACGACGGAATGACATCCGAACTCTTAAAAGAAGAAAACCTTGAAAAATTACCCATATGGAAGAATATAAGTAAGGAAATAGACGAAAAATATGCTAAAATATTGCCGGATAGGAAAAAATACCTGATTATAAGGTCTTTAATTAATATGCAGGTTACAGACCTGATACAGGAGACAGAGAAGAAAATAAATAAGCTAAACCTGAAATCATGCTCCCAGGTAAAAAAACTGGATAAAAAGGTTGTGTTGTTTAGCGATTCAATGAAAGATTTAAGAAAACCTTTACGTGCATTTTTGCAGGAAAACCTGTATAATCATTACCGGGTAATAAGGATGAGCAGTAAGGCCAAGCGTTTCATCCAGGAATTATTTAAAATTTATATAAATAACCCGCGCCAGCTGCCGCCCCATATACAAAAAAATATGCCAAAAGAAGATGTAAGGCGGGTAGTTTGCGATTATATCGCGGGAATGACGGACAGGTACGCTTTAGATGAATATAAAAAACTTTTTGACCCGTATGCGAGGGTATAACAACTATCAGGATGACAAAAAATAATTCTTTATCTTCCGGGAAAAAATACAAGACAGTAATTTCGGCGGTCCATGCCATCTACAGGTTAGTCAATTCCACTTATGAGCTAAGAGACCTGGTGCTTCGCCTCGTAAGGCTTGTGTGCCAGATTTTTAACTCGCGTTATTGCGTGATTACGATGCTGGACACTACCAAGGAGTATTCTTTATTAAAATGCATAGTAATAGGCAAAAAAAAGTATGTTATTGACAAGAAAACAAAGATAACAAACAGGATAGAAAAAAAGATTATAAAGAAGCTTTCGGCAATAAGGCAGGATGATTTGCTTGCCATACCCCTGGTTTGCGAAGACATTACCGGGATTATTATGGTAAAGAGGGATAAGAAAGACCTGCCCTTTGACAAATTTGACCAGGAAATGTTAATGACCGTAGGAGAACAGGCAATAATCGGAATAAAGGCCTTGCAGCTATATGAGGAGCAGCAAAAAATAGTCCTGGGCAGCATAAAGTCTCTGGTGACATTGCTGGACGCCAGGGTCCCCCAGGAATATACGCATTCGCCGTATTTCAGCCACCTGGTAATGATGATAGCCCGCCAAATGCGCCTTGACGAGAAGCAGGTTGAAAGCTTAAAATATGCCAGCATGCTGCACGATGCAGGCAAGGTTGATATCCCGCTTGAAATACTTACAAAAACTTCAAAATTAACTCCGCAGGAATACAAAATTATTAAAAAGCACCCTGTTATCGGAGCTCAGATTTTAAGGCACCTGCAAGTATTAAGGCCGGCTATCCCGATAATAATGCACCATCATGAAAAATATAACGGCACAGGATACCCGTCCCGCCTGAAAAAGGGGCAGATTCCTTTGGGGGCGCGCGTTATGGCAGTCGCAGACGCGTTTGAGGCAATGGTCTACGGCAGGCCTTACCGCGAAAGAATGGATATACCTGCGGCGGTAAAAGAGATAAAAAGAAAGAGTTCTACCCAATTTGACCCTAAAGTTGTAGAAGCATTCTTGAGGGTAGTAAAGAAAATAAAAACAAAAAAATATTTGCAAGAAGGTGATAAAAAGTTATAATAAGTAGTTATGGAAAAAGACTATAGCCAGTTAGAATTATTTTCTCAAGGTAAGGCCTCAAATCAGGCAAGCCCGCGCACTTCAAGGGCGTTTATTACTTATATATCCAAATACGAGAAAATAATACTTATAATTATCGGTTTTGTAATCACGGGGATCGCTTCTTTTTCTTTAGGCGTAGAAAAAGGCAAGAGGTATGCAATGCCAAGAAATGATTCCCGCTTTGATATCGCGGTTAAGCCGGCTCAAGCCCTGCCTGTGCCGGCGCCTAAACAAGCAGTTATTGAGCCGCAAAGCCAGCCTGTAAAAAAGGAAGCAGCCAGGGAGATTACCCTGAATTACACTGTTCAAGTGGCTTCTTTTACAAGCAGGGTAAATGCGCAAAAAGAAGTAGAAAGCTTAAGAAGAAAAGGGCTCTCGCCGCTTGTGTTATCTAAAGGCAAATTCAGCATAGTATGCGTGGGGAATTTTTCTAAACGGGAAGAGGCGGAATCTTTATTGCCAAAACTTAAAAAACAATATCAGGATTGCCGAATAAGGAGGTTATAATTTCATGTCTATACACCCTTCATTAAAAATGTCAGATAAAGATAAAAAAGCAAGGTCTGTTTTAAAACGCACAGAGCGTTTAAGAACCATGCTCGAAAAGGAGCAATGGAAGCCCGGGGAGGATGTCTGCGGCTTGCCAAAAATCAAGACCTTGAGGATAAAGATTAAGCAAGAGAAAACAGAAAAAGTTGAGGCTACGGCTGCGGAAGGTGCTGCTCCAGCTGCTGCCGCCAAGGAACAAACT
>JAQTVG010000173.1 GCA_028706895.1 Candidatus Omnitrophota bacterium | reverse complement strand
ACACTGGCTGAAGGGGTAGCTATTATGCAGAATATGCCTTATGAAGAACAGATAAACGCTTTAACCAAAATAAGCAAGGCCATAGCATCCGATATTTATCTGGAAGATGTCCTTAATTTAATAGTTTCCGTCACGGCAGAGATGTTGGGTTTTAATATCTGTTCATTAATGTTGATTGACGGGAAGAAGAATAAGCTTGTAATCCGGGCTTCGCAGAGTATTAGCGAAGAATACAATGAAAAGCCTCCTCTTGGCATAGGAGAAGGAGTTGCCGGGATGGCAGTTAAGGAAAACAGGCACATAGCGGTTAAAGATGTTACTAATGAGAAGGAATATAAACATAAAGATATCGCCAAAAAAGAAGGGTTGTGTTCGCTTTTATGCGTGCCTATGACAGTAAAAGGAAAAGCTATAGGCGTGATTAATTGTTATACTTCCCAACCGCATGATTTTTCCGCAACAGAGATTAACATCTTGGTCTCCATAGCTAATCAGGCAGCTGTGGCTATTGAGAACGCAGAACTTATAGTAAAGAGTAAGGTAATTCAGGAAGAGTTGGAAATCCGCAAACGGATAGAGCGGGCTAAGGGTATCCTCATGGAAGAGGAAAACCTGACGGAAGAAGAAGCGTATTTGAGGATCCGCAGGTACAGCATGGATAGCCGTAAAACAATGCGCGAGGTTGCTGAGGCGATTATTTTAGCTTCGGATATGCGTAAGATAACCGACATCAAGAAACCTCACGCCAATAAAGCCAAAGGAGGCTAAAAATGAATCTGTTAAGGCCAAATGCAAACGATGCTACAGGAACATTTAACCGCTCAAAGAATGTAGTGCCGGGTTCAGGTATTTGTTCCAGGTGCGTTGACGGCTGCAAAGGGAATTGTGAGATTTTTAAGGCATCTTTCAGAAGCCGCGAGGTCATTTATCCGGGCGCTTTCGGCGAGATTACCGCTGGAGGGGATAAAAATTATCCGCTGGATTACTCCCATTTTAATATTCAGGGATATGCCTTGGGCGCAAAAGGGCTACCTGCAGGAGAAGAAGGAACCCCCGATAATACAAAGTTTCCTGATGTGGATACCGAAACTGAATATGGTTGGGATTCCAAGGTAAAGATGTGCCTTCCTGTTTTTACCGGAGCTTTGGGCTCAACAGAAATCGCCCGCAAGAACTGGGAGCATTTTGCCATCGGAGCTGCCATATCAGGTATTACCCTTGTGTGCGGCGAGAATGTTTGCGGCATTGACCCGGGGCTTGAACTTGACAGTAAAGGTAAAATTAAAAAATCTCCGGATATGGACCGGCGCATAGAAATTTACCGGAAATTCCATGATGGATACGGAGAGATACTGGTGCAAATGAATGTAGAAGATACGCGGCTGGGAGTAGCTGAGTATGTAATAAAAAAACATAAACTTGAAACAATAGAATTAAAGTGGGGGCAGGGAGCCAAGTGCATCGGAGGAGAGATAAGAGTAAAAACTCTGGAAAGGGCGCTTGAGCTGAAGAAGCGCGGCTACATAGTTACTCCTGACCCTTCCTTAGAAGCTATCCAGAAGGCTTATAAAGACGGCGCGATTAAAGAATTTGAACGCCATTCCCGCTTAGGTTTTGTTTCGGAAGAGGCATTTTTAACCGAAGTAAAACGTTTAAGGGAGCTTGGTTTTAAGCGTATCACCTTGAAAACCGGAGCTTATTCCATGCGGGAGTTGGCTATGGCGCTTAAATATTGCGCTATGGCGCATATTGACCTGCTTACCATAGACGGCGCTCCCGGCGGCACAGGGATGAGCCCCTGGCGGATGATGGAGGAATGGGGAATACCTACTTTTTATCTGGAAGCGCTCACTTATGAATTTTGCCGGAAATTAACCAAAAAAGGAATGCGTGTTCCGGATATAGCCATCGCAGGAGGATTTTCCAGCGAAGACCATATCTTTAAAGTAATCGCTATGGGTTCTCCTTATGTTAAAGCGGTATGTATGGGGAGGGCGCTGATGATCCCGGGCATGGTGGGCAATAATATCGCTAAATGGATTAAAGAAGGTAATCTCCCGGTTACCGTAGCGGAGTATGGCAAGACAGAAAAAGAAATTTTTGTCTGTTACGAGGAGTTGGCTGAAAAATACGGCGAAGATATGAAAGATATCTCGCTGGGAGCTATCGGTGTTTATTCCTTTGCCCAGAAACTTAAGGTCGGGCTTCAACAATTGATGGCAGGGAGCAGGAATTTTAGGTTAAACTCAATTTCCCGTAATGACCTTATGTCTTTAACTGAAGAAGCTGCTAAGGTTTCCAATATACCTTATGTTATGGACGCATATCGTAAAGAAGCAGAAGCTATTCTTGATGGTAAGAATAATTCCAGGCGCGAAAATAATTTCAACCACAAAAAAATACAGGTTGCGGTAGGGAGGTAGCTATGGAGAAAGAAGGGTTATGCAATACCTGTGCCAATGACAAGGGTTGCGTTTTACCGCAAAAGTTTCCTGTGTGGCAATGCGAGGAATTCAATAACTGTGTAGTAGCAGGTATTGAAGCAAAACAGGATATAAAAGCAAAGCCTAAGAGAAGGTTAAAGTAAACCAGGCGTATCTCTTAGAGCGGGATTTTAATAATTATTAAGACGCAGGCGTCTTTTTAGGTCCTATGAAGGATAAAAAGACGCCTTTTTTTGCCCAAAAAGGGCAAGTCAAACAATCCGATGTGTTTGGTGCTAAACATACGAAAGGAGAGAAAATGTCGCGAAAATTAAATTGTTTACTGCTGGCGGTTTCGATATTAATATTTTCTAATTTTTCCACCGCGTTTGCTACGCCTTCAACTCTTATCTGGGCGCCATCTACAGATGTAAAGCCTTTTGGAATTTTTCATCTGGATGTGGATAATTACACACCGGTAAAAAGCAGGGACCATAACGGCAACAAGCTCTTTGTTTTGCAGGACTATGGCCTGTTAGCGGGGTTATTACCTGATAATCCGGAGAAAAATCCACTGGGTAAAATTTGGTCTCCTTTGGGTAAGATTTTAGCTGAAACAGGTTTTGACTATAAAAAAGGGCTTGGGCCAATCTACGACAAATGGCCGGTGTATTTTCATTTTAAAATCGGGGTGCCGGAGGACGCATATTTAAGAAATATGCCCGCGTTTGCTATCGGTTGTTACGATATGGGCTATAAGCATAATCATACCAATAACAATGTTTGGTATTTAAGGGGTGCAAAAACGCTTTTGCTTGGAAAGTTAAATTTAGGCAGGATATCAGCCGGTTATTTTAACGGCAATGCCAAATTATTGCGCGATAAAAACAGCGAACGCGATAATGCCGGGCCG
>JAQTVG010000172.1 GCA_028706895.1 Candidatus Omnitrophota bacterium | reverse complement strand
TCGTTCTTGCGCTTTGAATAACACCCTTTGCAGTATATCGGACGGTCATCTCTTGGTTTAAACGGTACTTCACACCCTTTCTTGCACCCCGAGCAAATAGCCTTGTGCATCTCTCTTGGCCCGCCATATCCTCCACCGCCACCACCCTGGTATCCCATCTTTCCTCCTTTTGTTACTGTTAAAGATTCAGCCTCAAGTTGTGATTACATTTATTTATTCTAAAGCAGGCTGTTCATCAGAAGCCTGCACAGGCTCAGGGGCAGCCTCCAACGCTTTTTTCTCCAGCTTCTTCTGCCTCTTCTCCTGTGCCTTTTTTTTCCTGGCTAATTCCTTCTGATACTTTTTAAATGAATAATTTTCTCTAGCCACAATATTCTCCTTAAACACAAGCTTGCACCAAACCATCCGATAGATTTAGTGCCTCGCTATGTTTATGATACCGCTTAAATAAAGATTCTACTTCAAAGAACCGTTTTCTGCAAGCTATTTATGATAAGGCGAGCAAACCCTTTTGAGCAGCCCCGGCAAAAGGTCCGTATAAAGACGTGCTTTAGAGTGTTTACGGCAAAGGTATTGCAGGAACATAGGAGATTTTCTATTCAGGAATTCCGGGTAATCCACAGGCTTTCTTTTAAAACGGCTCTCCCAAATTACCCAATCCTGGAGTATAGCCGAAATCTTTACCCCGGCTTTTGCCTTAAAGGCATAGAGCGTTTTCTGGAATACCTGGCTGTCATAAAGCCGGTCCATGGCATAAGCTAACTTCTCGATGTTTTTTACTTCGGCGTAAGCCATAGCATTACTTTTCCAGGCAAAATACGGCGCGCGATGGCTGTATTCGATACCAAAGCTTTTAGCTTTATTGCGCAATGTTGTCCCGGGAAGCACAGCTAAGCGAAAAATAACCACTTTTGCCGGATGCATTGAGTAAAGCCAATCCAGGGATTTCATCAAGCTGTCATAGTTTTGATGGGGAAGCGCGTCAATAAGTTGTATTTCATAGTAAAGCTTGAATTTATTTAAACAACGGATACCCTTAATAAACTTTTCTTTATTGAACCTGCGGTTGATTGCTTTTAAAGTCCTGGGGTTTGTGCTCTGGATACCGATTTCTATATTATAAGCATTTGCCTGTGATAAAAGCCCGGCCATCTCTTCATCAACCAACTCTGCTTTCAACTCCACGTGCAAGTTAGCGCCCTGATTATATCTGATAAACATCTTGAGGATTTTTTTTGCTCTTCGGGGGTTGGAATTAAAGGTGGGGTCCATGAGGTATACTTCGTGAGGCTTATGCGAAAGAATAAGTTTCAGCTCCTTCTCTACCCGCTTAAGAGGAAAATACCTCAGCACAGGAAAGTTTTTATGATAATAACAATAATCGCAGCGGGAAGAACATCCGCGCATGGTTTCTAAAGGCACATCTACAATATTTTTATCTTTGAGGTCTATCAATCCGGACAGATATGGCGAAGGGATATCTCCGGCATTACGTAAAAGCGGCCTCTGCGGATTATGGATAATCTCTATACCTTTACGAAATGAAACCCCTCTAATACCGGACAAATCTGCGGTTGCGGGATGCTCCATCCGAATTAATAACTGCGCGAAACTCTCTTCTCCTTCTCCTCTTACCACTATATCGATTGCTTTTTCTTTAGCCAATAAATCTTGCGCGCGCGGGCTTGCTTCAGGACCGCCTAAAACAATCTTTAAACCCGGCCTTATCTTCTTCAGGCGGCGGCAGATATTTAAAATCTTCTCGATGTTCCAAAGATAGCAGGAAAATCCAATCAGCCCGGGTTTAAGTCTAATGATATTTTTTATGATGGCGGGTATATTCTGGTTTTCGTTAAAAACCTGTATGACCACCTCAGGTGAATGCCCGGTTTGGGCAGGCCTGTTCTTTAAAACATATCCTTTTAGATAATAAAGCGCCAGCTGTATGTCTGTGCCGGCTTCCAGGCAAATCGAAGAAAGCAATATTTTCATTAAAAGCCTCTTTGTTCTATAATTTCAATTTCTTATTATATAATCCTTAGCCTGTGGTGGAAAGGATTATCTCCTGCGAAACTAAATTCTTTATATGTGTTGCTTAACCTGCTGTTTAATGATAGAGTTATACTATAAACCAGCGATTAAAAGGAGACTGACATTAAATACAAGCACGCTTTATTCCTGAACCCCTATATTGAAAGCAGCGCCAACAGCACCATGATGCTCTTTCCCCCTACCGGACTTGAATATGTGGCGACCAGCGCCAAGGGGCTAACTGATAAAATCACTCTTATGGATTTAAGGCATGAGCCGGACTTATCTGATACGGAAAAACTCATTACCTTTATATCCAACCAAATCGACATTCTCTGTGTAAGCATCGGTTGGGACCGCCAGTTCGACGAGATCTGCCAAATGCTGAACCGCGTGCCGGATAACGTAACAGTAGTCGTAGGCGGTTATAAAGCTACTGAAAAGGTAGAAGAACTTTTTAAGGCATGCCCCACAATCGATATTATTGTCAGAGGCGAAGGCGAAGAAACGATTAAAGAAATATTAAAAGATAGCCCGCTAAAAGATATTTTAGGCATCTCTTACCGCGAAAATTGTTCAATAAAACATAACCCTAACCGCCCCCTCCCCAATGTAGATATATTAGGCACGCCTGACCGCTCCCTTCGGCGTAATGATTATTCCTTTGCCTTAAACGGAATAAAAATAGCGGATATAAGTTTCGATTCTGTATTAAGTGCACGGGGGTGCCCCTTTAACTGTAAATTCTGCACCTTCAGTTTAAACCCGCTCGGTCAAAAAAGAAATTACGCTGCCCGCAGCATTGATTCCGTAGTTAATGAAATACAAAGTTTAAAAGCAGGAGTGATAATCCTTAGCGATGATGATTTCTTTGCCGACCCCAAGAGAGCGGAAAAAATCTGCGATTTAATTATTAAAAAGAAGATTAAAAAACGCTTTATAGCTCAGGCACGGCTGGATATCGCTAAATACCCTGCGCTGCTTGATAAGATGGTTAAGGCCGGATTTAAGGCGCTTTTAATCGGAATCGAATCTCCTCATGACTGGATATTAAAACAACTCAATAAAGGCTTCACCCAGGAGGCAATACGAAAATATTTTAAGGTCCTGGTAAAATACCCTATTTTTTACAGCGGTTATTTTATCTACGGGAATATCGGTGAGATAGAAAAAGAAATGCTTTATATCGGGCAGTTTGCCAAAGAGATCGGGGTTGATGCTATCGCCTGTAACAAGCTAAGGATTGAAAAATTCTCTCCCTTAAGAGAACTGGCCGGAAAAACACCGGGCTATCACGTTACCGAAAGAGG
>JAQTVG010000171.1 GCA_028706895.1 Candidatus Omnitrophota bacterium | reverse complement strand
ACCCTTAAGGGAAAGTTACAATTCCTCCTGGGCAGGCGTATCGTCAAAGACACTGACGTGCCCGAAGGAGAATTCCTTTCCCTGGAAGTAGTGCACGCCCCGGTCCACATCGGTACCCACCTGGATTATTCATTCCATTACGGCACTACGTCTGAGGGGAGGCCTTCAAAGACAGCAGAAGAGATCCCGCTTGAATGGTGCTATCAAAACGCAGCAAAACTCAACCTTACTTATAAAAAACCAAACGAAGTTATATTTGGAAGCGATATTGAGCAGGCGCTGAAGAAGATAAATTATACCTTAAAGCCCCTCGATATAGTCTTATTGCATACGGGCGCGGATAAATTATACGGGACGCCTAAATACTTCAGCGACTATCCCGGAGTGGACCCCAGCGCGATCGATTATCTTCTCAATAGAGGCGTTAAGATATTCGGGGTGGACACTATGGGGATTGATCGGCCATACCGCTTTATGCTTAAGGAATTTTTGGAGAAAAAAGCGCCGTTATATCCGGCCCATTTCTACGGCAGGAAGAGAGAATTTATCCACATTGAGCGCTTAAGCAACCTGGAAAGTCTACCCGATTCCGGCTTTAAGATCATTTGTTTTCCCGTAAGGATTAAACAGACAGGTGCTGCCTGGGCAAGGGTGGTGGCGGTAATTAACGCCTCGCAGAGCTAGGAGGGAGATAATGGGACACACATGCAATTCGATCATAATAAACGCGCCATACGATAAAATATTCGACATTTCCAACGACATCCCGCGCTGGACGGAATTATTCGGCGGCGAATACAAAAAAGCGGAGGGAGTAGAAAAAAAAGACAATAAGATCACCTTCCGCCTGACCGACGATGAAGATAAGTCCTGGGTATCCTGGAGACTGCTTTTTAAAGACAAATATTTTGCCTATGCCCAGCGTCATGAGCCTATGTTCCCTTTTAAATTTATGAAGATCATCTGGCTCTATACACCAAAGGCGCAGGGTGTTGAGCTAACCTGGATTCAGCATTTTGAGATGGATGATAAAGCCAAATTTAAGGACGAGCAGGTTGAGGGTTTTATCTATTAACACGCCAAAGAAAACCTGATAAATATTAAGAATATAATTGAGAAGGAAGCAAAGAAATTAAACTCCTTAGTCTTTAAACCTATGAGCAAAATACCGATTCACGCAATTTAGTCTGATATCGGGATAACGGAGGATGATATGGCTGATTTAAAAGGTAAGGTAGCAATTGTAACAGGAGCAAGCCGCGGCATAGGTAAGGCGTTAGCTTGTACAGCGGCGAGCTTAGGGATTAATTTAGCTATAGCTGCACGCCAGGAAGGGCCCCTAAAGGAGACTGCTGATGAAATTGCCAAAAAATATAAAGTGCAAGTCTTGGCAGTTCCATGCGATGTCACAAAATTAGAGGATTTGGAAAATCTGGTGAATAAAACTAAAGAAAAATTCGGCAAGATAGATATTCTGATTAACAATGCCGGAGTTTCCAGCCAGTATCCGTTCCAAAAACAGCCGATTGAGGATTTTGAGAAATTGGCGCACACAAATTATCTTGGTTATGTCAGGCTGATTCGTCTGGTAATCAATGAGATGATCGAGAGAAAGTCAGGGGCAATTATTAATATGGTTTCAGGCTCAACGCTTTGCGATCCTCTACCAAGAAACTTCTTGGTTTACAGCTCGCTCAAAGTTGGATTGCGCGCTTTTTCAAAAGGATTGTTTTGGGAGCTGCGCGATCACGGAATTAAAATCACCTCGATTTTACCGGGGGTTACGGATACTGATCTAACCGGAAAACTAGATGAAATAACCGGAGATACTTCTAGGTTAATGACTACTGAAGCAATTGAAAATGCGGTTAGGTTTGCTTTAACCGTTCCGCAAAATGTCTGCCCATTAGAGATTGCAGTTATCAACCAACAAACACCGTGGACTGCTCCTGTAATACCATTTGCACAGAAGCATCCCAATAAATAAAGGAGAGAGAAATGAAAAAACTTGGGCTCTTTCTAATTCTTGTGTTAGGCTTGGTTAGTTTTTGTTTTGCGTCAGAATCTATATTGCTTGATGATTATGAGATTGCTGTAACAGGTGGGCCTGATGGCACAGTAGACTTTGGCGCGGGAAATGGTTCTTCTGTCAACGTTACGAGCGCAACTGATACAAAAACCTGGAACAATATGTCGTTGAAAGTGACATTTGATGCTGTTGCCGGAGGATACATCTATATTGCCCGCGGCTCAGAGTTAACAGCAAAGAATGCGGCTTGGGATGTAAAACCTGAGAGTATTGACTGGAAGAAATATGATGCTATTTCCTTTTATATGTATGGAACTGATTCCAAGACAAAAGTAGCTGTTGATGTAAAAGATAGCGGTAATGAATTATGGCGTTTTATCGTGGAAGATAATTTTAAAGGCTGGAAACAGATTATCTGCCCATTTGCAGAGTTCTTTGCGCGTAATGATTGGCAGCCGGATGCTGCTGATAAAAATAGTGTAATGGATTTTCCGCTTAAGAGCTACCAATATGAGCCGCTGCCTGTGGCTAAGGGCACGCTTTATTTTGACAAGGTGGAGTTGATTAAGAAATAAGATGGATAAACAAGATATAAAGAATCTAAAAAAGCGCTATCTGGTTTGGTTTTATAAAACCACCAAAGAGGCGTTGGATAAAATAGAGCGCAAGTTTACCCAGCTTGAGATTGATAAGTTCATTATGAAGGAGCTCAAAGCCAAGGATAAAGATAAGCGCGCGCAAAAACAGATCGCCGAATTCCAGGCATACATATTGAGTAAAGAGATGGACGGGGTGGGGTTAAAATACGAAGGCAAGCAAATGAAGCCTGAGTATTATTTCTTGGAGCTTAAATTAAAAGCAATCGAGAAGGTGATTCTTAAAGAGTTTGGCAAAAAAGGGCTTGAGCAGATCAAGGCGCTCTATGAAAAAGAAATGACTGAAAGAATACTGAAAAGTACAGAACATTAATGGAAATCACAATATACAAATTCCAAATCACAAACAAACTACAATACCAAATGACCAAATATACAAATATTTATTTTGGTAATTGTAATTTCGGTATTGTATATTGTTTGTAATTTGTGTATTGTAATTTGTAATTTATATGATTATAGATAGTCATTCACATTGGTTACCGGATGAAATAATCAATAACGCGCACTTTTTTCATAAAGGGTGGGGGCAGATTGAGGCCCACATCAAGATGATGGAAGATGTGGGGATTGATAAAGCGGTGTTGAGTTATCCGACTTCCGACGCGCATTTAAAATTGGGCAGCATCTCCGAAGTGGCGCACATTTACAATGATAATGTCGCAA
>JAQTVG010000170.1 GCA_028706895.1 Candidatus Omnitrophota bacterium | reverse complement strand
ATATCCATATTCAGCACTAAAGGCGGCGTAGGCAAGACCTTTGTTGCTACCAATTTGGCCGTGGCCTTGGCTTACAAATTTAAGGGCAAAAAAGTCCTCCTGTTGGATATGGATTTGGACCTCCCTGGAGATATGGCCAGGCTATTGAATTTAAAACCAACCAAAGCCCTAAGCAGCCTTTTTCTCTCCGGCGGTAAAGATAAATATTCTTCGGCAGACCTCAAAGAGTATATTATCCGCCATCCTGCAAGCGGTATCCATTTTTCTCCTTTTATATTACACGCCGGGCAAACGCGCGATATTAATTTAGATGATAAATTTGTTTCTTTGGTCCTGAACGATTTAAGGAAAGAATATGATTTTATCGTCGCTGATAACGGCAGGACATTTACCAGGCTCCTGGTTTCTTTCTTAGAGCATACAAATTTGATTTTGCTGGTGGTTAACCCGGATATGCTCTCTGTTTCTCAGGTGAAAGAAGCAATGGATGTGCTTCAGTCATTATACTTCCCGTTAAACATGATGAAAATAATATTAAACCGGGCGGAAAGCTTGGGAGGCGTGGCCTGGCGGGAGGTAAAGGAAGTTTTACCTTGTGATATAATCGCGCGCATTCCTTCAGAAGGCAGGGTTATTGGCTCTGCCCTGAACAAACAAATTCCCGTAGTCCTGGATAGCCCCCGTTGCCGCGCCAGCGAAGCCTTTAATGTTTTAGCGGAAGACCTGGTCAGCCACTATGAATTTTTTATACCTCAACAGGAACTGGAAGCGATTTTAGCAGCTCATCCTCTTGTTAAGGAGAGAACATTATTGCAGGAGGCATCGTCCGCCACATTAGAATCCCTTTCTTTAGAAAGTAAACACCACATCCCGGTTGAAAAAAGGACGACCCCTGAGCAAAGGATAGATGAATTAAAACAGCGCATTCACAGGCGCATTATCCAGGAATTAGATTTACGCAGATTAGACCGGGTAGCCGGCGATTTGGCGAAAGTTGAGGGTTTACGCGACCGCACCGTTAAAGTAGTAAGCAATGCCTTGACTGAAGAATCAGGGAGCCTGATTTCTTCGCGGGAAGAGAGGGAGAGTATCATAAAAGAAATAGTTGATGAAGCTTTGGGCCTTGGGCCGTTAGAAGACTTGATTAACGACCAGGATATTACCGATATTATGGTAAATAATAAGAGCCAGATATATATTGAAAAACGCGGCAAACTGGAAAGATCCGGAAAAAGGTTTGTTTCTAATGAACAGGTGCGCCAGATAATTGAGCGTATTGTTGCGCCCCTCGGGAGAAGAATAGACGAATCTATGCCTATGGTGGACGCCCGCCTTGCTGATGGCTCCCGTGTGAACGCCATTATTCCGCCCTTATCTCTCACCGGCCCTACCTTGACTATCAGGAAATTTGGCGCAGAGAGGCTTAAGATTTTTGATTTGGAGAGATTAAACGCCCTTAATAATACGATGAGCGAATTCCTGAAGGCCTGCGTATTGAGCCGTAAGAATATTATTGTTTCAGGCGGCACGGGTTCAGGCAAGACTACGGTTTTGAATGTGTTGTCTGAGTTTGTTCCCGATGGAGAGAGAATTGTTACTATTGAAGACGCAGCAGAATTAAAGTTGCATCATGAGCACTGGATAAGATTAGAGTCGCGGCCTCCGAATATTGAAGGCAGAGGTTCTATCTCTGTGCGCGATTTGTTCCGTAATTCCCTGCGTATGCGGCCCGACCGTATAATTATCGGAGAGTGCCGCGGCCCGGAGAGTTTGGATATGCTCCAGGCAATGAATACAGGCCATGACGGCTCAATGACTACTGTCCACGCGAATTCCACGCAAGACGTATTGTCGCGCCTTGATTCTTTGATTCTAATGAGCGGCATAGAGATTCCCTTGCGCGCGATACGTGAAATGATTGCCTCAGCCATAGATGTAATTGTGCATACTTCCCGGCTTTCTGACGGCTCCCGCAAGGTTATGCAGATAACCGAGATTACAGGCATGCTTGATGAAGTGCACGTCGGGCTTAAGGATATTTTTGTTTTTCATCAAGTCGGCACAGATGACCAGGGCAAAATCCAGGGGAGCTTCCAGCCCACAGGCAATATACCCACCTTTTTTGATGATTTCCGCAAGCGAGGTATTCCTTTATCCGAAGATATATTCAAAAAATGAAAATTATCAATACCAGCAAAAATGTAATTCTTGCTGATAAGGCGCTTATTGCCAATACTTTCACAAAAAGGCTCACAGGCCTATTGAACCGTAAGTCATTAAATAAGGGCGAGGCCCTGATTTTGTCCTCCTCTAACAGCATCCATTCTTTTTTTATGCGCTTCGCAATAGATGTTATATTCCTGGATAGGGCGGGAAAAGTTATTGATGTTTTGCATTCATTTAAGCCCTTTAGGTTGAGCGCCATTTATTTTACCTGCCGCACTGTTATTGAGCTTCCCGAGAATACTCTTAAACCTTCCCAAACCCAACCCGGCGACACCCTCCAAATCACAGCCGCTTAATTGGGGACAGCGCCCAATTTTTCCTTTTTTCGTCTTCCCTTGGGGAGCTCACAAAATTTCCGTTTAAATTTTGACTCCATTTTTTCTATAAATACAGACTCCCCTAAAGGGCGGCCGCTAAGTGTTTGTTTTCTCATGTGTCGCAAAAAACCATCTTCTTCTCGGGAATCGATATATTTTTTCCATGAATCACGTGAAGCGCCTATGATTCCCAAAAAATCCCCCAGTAAGATTCCAGGTTTTGCATTTTTATCAGTATGAATTATCGCGCTTGACCAAGGCCAACGCCAGGGTTTTTCAATAAGTCCTGCACGTACAGGGTTTCTTTCGATATAACGCGCAGCAAGTAAAAGGTGGGATTCGCTCAAGACACAAGAATAGAAACGCCCCTGCCATAAATGTCCTCTTTGTCCCGATTTATAGTTAATGTATCTAGAATAACGCATATGGGCCATATTAAATGTTTTGGATAAAGAATCAGGTTGATTTGGGATAGCAATAAAATGAACATGGTTTTGCATAAGACAATAGACCAAAATAGACAGTTTATATTTTATGCTGTACTCTTCAATCCACCCAAGGTACCTGTTTCTATCCTCTTCGGTAAAAAATACATCTTGATAGTAATTTCCTCTTTGTGTAATATGATGAGGTAATCCCACTGCTACGACCCTAGCCATGCGAGGCATATTATCTCCTTTCTGTTAATATAATTGACGTAAAAAGAGGAGAAATCTAACCCAAAAGTTTTATTGTGTATAATGTTTAATTTTGAACAGATTAGTTTAAGCGAAATTGGGCGCTGTCCCTAATTAAGCGTCTCTAAGTTTTGCTTGACAATTGTTC
>JAQTVG010000169.1 GCA_028706895.1 Candidatus Omnitrophota bacterium | reverse complement strand
TACGCGGAATATTAAAATGGGCTCCAGGCGCGGCGATAACGCCAAAATGGTAATACTGGCTTTGACTGAAATTAAAGAGAAGGCCAGGCGTAAGCCTAAAGTGCAGGTTGAGAAGAAAGAACCGGAGAATAAACCGGAGATATTAAAAGAAGATTTACCTAAAGAGCAACCCCCGGAAGTAAAAAAGCCCAAAGCTGAAGTACCGGCGAAGGGCAAATTACCTATTAGCGAAAAACCCCCGAAGAAATTCCTGGGAGGTCTGCGAGGGATATTCAAGCGAGAGAGGGACTCTTTATAATAATAAAGATATCTCGATGCGTATAGATATCAGATTAGCCAAACGCCTTAAGAAAATAAATCCTTCCGCAACCTTAGCTATAACAGCAAAAGCTAAGAAGTTAAATTCCGAAGGGCGCGATATTGTAAGTTTTGCTGCGGGTGAGCCTGATTTTGATACCCCGGGTTTCATCAAAGACGCAGCTATAGCGGCGATACACGCCGGCTTTACCAAGTACACCCCTACCACAGGCACCCTGGAATTAAAAAAAGCTATTGTTGAAAAATTAAAGAAAGACAATTCTCTCCAGTACGACCCTTCCCAGATAGTTGTTTCCTGCGGAGCAAAACACAGTATATTTAACGCGTTATTTGCATTATTGAATAAAGGCGATGAGGCCATTATAGCTACCCCTTACTGGGTAAGTTATCCTGAAATGGTAAATCTCTGCGAGGGGGTGCCCTGCTTTATTAAAACTACTGCTGAGAACGGCTTCAAGATAACGGCTGCTGATTTAGAAAAATACATAACCCCTAAGACAAAAGTAGTTATACTTAACAGCCCTTCTAACCCCACGGGTTGCGTTTATACGGATGAAGAGTTGAGGCAAATTGCTAAAATTTGCGCAGAGAAGAGGATTTTTGTTATAAGCGACGAGATATATGAGAAGCTTATATATGATAACCAGAAGCATCTATCCATCGCGTCTTTCGGCAAGGAAATATACGATTTGACCGTTACGATAAACGGTTTGTCAAAGAGCTATTCAATGACCGGTTGGCGTATCGGCTATATGGCTGCTCCCGCGGATATCTCCGAAGCTGTATCCAAGATACAGGACCATACCACATCTAATCCCACATCAATCAGCCAAAAGGCAGCCGTAGCAGCATTAAACGCTCCGGATGATTTTACTAAATCTATGGCGGCCGAATTCCAGAAGAGAAGGGATTACGCAATTGAAAGATTAAGCAAAATTAAAAAAATTGGCTTTATAAAGCCCAAAGGCGCATTTTACATATTTTGCGATATATCCAAGGTGCGCTTGGATTCCAGGACATTTGCTAACCGCCTTCTTGAGGAGGCCTATGTTAGCCTCATTCCGGGTATAGCATTCGGCATGGATAAATACGTCAGGATCAGTTTTGCTGCAAGTATTGAGCAGATAGGCAAGGGCATGGACAGGTTAGAAGGGTGGTTGAATAAATTATAATATGGGAAAAACCATAGCAGAGAAGATACTTGGTAAACACGCAGGCAGAGACCTGAGAGCTGGGGATTTTGCCATTTGTAAGGTTGATTTTTCTTTCGGGCAGGATGGGACATCGTCTATTATAATAGACAGGTTAAAAGAACTGGGCCTTAGTGAGTTAAAAACAAAATTTTGCATGGTTATTGACCATAATGCCCCTTCGCCAAGCGAAGGCGTATCCAGGATACATAAAAAAATGCGTGAAGCCGCCAATCGTTACAAGGCCGCGCTGTACGAAGCCGGATGCGGGGTCTGCCATCAGGTTATACCCGAATCAGGGCAAATTTTACCGGGCGATTTGATATTGGGCGCAGATTCGCATACTTGTACTTATGGGGCGCTGGGCGCTTTTGCTACGGGCGTAGGCTCTACGGATTTAGCAATGACGTTAGCAACAGGGAAAAACTGGTTTAAAGTCCCGGAAACAATGAAGATAATAATAAACGGCAAATTGCCTAAGGGCGTATTCGCTAAAGATATAATTTTACACATTATCACCGATATAACTTCAAGCGGAGCAACATATAAAGCCATAGAATTTAGCGGCGATACAGTCAGTAATTTGGATATGGACGGGCGTTTTACTATTTGTAACATGGTCGTAGAGATGGGTGCTAAGGCTGGATTAATGCCGTTTGACAAAAAGACTATTGCCTGGTTAAAGCCAAGGCTTATTAAAAACAGGAAAATAAACCCCGTTGCCGCTGATGAATCCGCGAATTACGTAAAAACGTTTGAATATGATATTTCTAAACTTAAGCCTCAGGTATCCAGGCCCCATAGTGTAGATAGCGCCGTATCCGTAGATAAATTAAAAACAACAAAAATAAACGAAGCTTATTTGGGTACTTGCACTAATGGCAGGCTGCAGGATTTAAAGATAGCTGCTTCGGTATTAAAATCCAGAAAAGTGGCACCTGGAGTAAGATTTATCGTGTGCCCAGCTTCACGCGCAATCTTTTTGGAAGCATTGAAATTGGGCATAGTAGATATTTTTGTAAAGGCGGGCGCCGTATTAGTGGCTCCTGGTTGCGGCCCATGCGTCGGAACACATAACGGGGTCCCCGCCGACGGAGAAATAGTCTTATCTACCGCCAACAGGAATTTTAAAGGCAGAATGGGTAACCCTAACGCTTTTATTTATCTTGCGTCGCCGGCAACGGTAGCCGCATCTGCTATTAAAGGGCGGATTACCGACCCGAGAGAATTTTTATAAGTACGCTGCTTATTAAAAGGGGGTTATATGGAAATACACGATTTACTTTTGTTGAGTATTAATGAAAAGGCTTCTGACCTGCATCTAACCGAAAAAGAACCCCCTATATTGCGGTTAGACGGAAACCTGCATCGCACCAATAATCCCGCCTTGTCCAGGGAAGAATTGAAAAGAATGATATACAGCCTTTTGACCAATAGCCAGAAAGAAATGCTGGAACGCGATTTAGAACTGGATTTTTCTGTTGCCTTGCCCGGGCTTGACAGATTCCGCGTCAATGTCCATATGCAAAAAGGGTCTGTAGAGGCAGCTTTTAGAAGAGTTCCCCTGAAACTCCCTACCATAGAAGAATTGGGCTTGCCGTCAATAGTCGTAGACCTGGCACGTAAACCAAACGGCCTTGTGCTGGTAACAGGGCCTACAGGTATGGGTAAAACTACGACCCTGGCAGCGCTTATAGACTTGATTAATAATGAGAGGGAGAGCCTTATAATTTGTATTGAAGATCCGATTGAATTTGTGCATGCAAATAAAAAGAGCATTGTTAAGCAAAGGGAAGTCTATTCGGATACGCGCTCTTTTGCTGAAGCCCTCAGGCATGCGTTAAGGCAGGATCCTAACATTATTGTAGTC
>JAQTVG010000011.1 GCA_028706895.1 Candidatus Omnitrophota bacterium | reverse complement strand
GATCTTAGGCCTAAAAGCAAAACTTCCCAAGAATTCCGTCGCAATGCATTTTATTTCCTTCGGCGCTATTGTGCTGATTTATGCGGTATTGCGTTTAACAATACTATTGCCCGTTAACATATCTCCACATAGCCCGTATTCTTTTCCCTGGGATTTGGCAAATTTCTTGCGAATCCTGGGCGCGTATGTATGGTTTTTGATATTTCCCGTTAACCCTCATATCCTGAGGACAATCGGGCCTCCTACAGGAGTTGGGTCCATTATTGTGCCAACGGTGTTCTTTTTGTTTTTATTAATGGCGGCGTATATCTGCTTGAGGCGTAAAAGATACAGGATATTATTCGGCATGGGCGTGTTTATTCTGGCCCTGCTTTACGTTATACGCATTATGTATAAATTTCAGGGTTCTATTGCTATGGAAGAGCATTGGGCTTATCTTGCCTCCGCGGGATTTTTTATTATTTTAGCCGATTTAATACTTAGTTTAAAACGCAAGAAATGGATTGTAACTATAAGCGCAGTTCTTGCGGTTATATATGCCGGAGCCACCTTCATCCAAAGCAGGCATTGGCAAAAAGAAATAGATTTTTACAGGTATAATTTAAGATTTATAGAGCCTTTATTGAGCATAAACCCCCGCATGAATTTTATCACTGCGTTATATGAGAAAGGCCTTTACCGGGAAGCAATAGAAGAGACCGATAAAGCATTTAGTATTGGAGTTGGGGATCCTATGCTGCATATTCAGTTAGGCGATATTTATAGAAAAATGGGTAAATTCCCGGAAGCAGAGAAGGCGTATAAAGAGGCCCTGAGAATAGACTATTTTTGCTGGCAGGCTAACCGCAAGTTATTATCCCTCGCGAAAGAAACAGGGAAAGAGTATAAAGACCAGATTGACCCGCGTTTTGCGCCTGCAGAAGCCAGGATTATTTTGTTTATGCGCATGGGAGACTACCGGGAAGCGTCGAAAGTTATAGAGGAGGAGTTATCAAAGGCGCCGACAGCGCAGCTCTATACGCTTACGGGTATTCTTTTTGGCAAGATAGGGCTATATGGAGATGCTATTAAGGCTTTTAATGCCGCTATCCAGGAGAACCCTCAATTTGCAGAAGCATATAATGGTTTAGGCGTTGTTTATGCAAAAACGGGGGATCTTAAAAAAGCAAAAATTTTCTGGCTGAAAGCAATTGAGATAAAGAGGGGTAATGAGTTAATCCAGGGCAATTTACAGCAGTTAGAAAAGGCTAGCCATAAAAAATAATAATGGTTGCCGTCTATTATTGAAGTTAAAAATGCTAAAAAAAATTTTATATGGCTTTGCGTTCTTAATATTGCTAGCCGCAGTTTTGGAATTATCGGCTGGTATATACGTAAGGGCTGCAAAATTAGATAAAAAATTAAATTATATTAAAGAAAGGATAGGGCACTATGACCAATTTACCGCAGGTTGTTATGACCGGTATTTAGGTTATGCCTTAAAGCCTTCAACGAATAATCCGGTGTTTACTTCTGATTTCGAAGTCGTTTATTCGATAAATTCCGATGGGTTGAGGGATAGGGAGATTAATTTAGCAAAACCAAGGGGGGAATTCAGGATAATTGCCCTGGGAGAATCTAATGTATTCGGGCAAGGGGTCAGCTATGGCAGGCGTTTTACAGAGGTGATAGAAGGCGCGTTAAGCAAGGTGCGCGTAATAAACATGGGGATTCCCGCTTTTGGGATGGACCAGTCTTTTTTGCAGCTAGAACGAGACGGATTCAAATTTAACCCGGATCTGGTTATATTGTTTGTGTTTGCGCCCTACGTCCAAAGGTGCAAATACTATGAATATTCCTTTGGAATAAAACCGCGGTTTGTCCTTAACCAAAAACAAAATGGTTTGATATTGGAGGATATGGATTATCTGGAAAATAAACTAAATTATAAAATACCAAACACAAGAAAAGTTATTGCCGGGGACAGAAATAAAAATAGCCCCTTTGATAAAATCAATTTGTTCATAATATTTAATTATTACGGGAAAATAAAAGACATAAATGATAGGATGAGAGAGCAGGACAGGGCTTATTATAAACAGGCATTTGATAAAGTCGCCGTATTTAAGCTGGGGGTAAAAGAAAAAGCAAAAGGCGAATTCAGCAAGCTGGTTTTTCTGCTTTTAGAAAAATACAAGAAATTATGCGATGGGCATAATGCTGCCCTGTTAGTAGTTAATATTGACCAGTCTCCCATAGATTATATCAGCGAGCCTTGCCGTGCATTGCAAATTCCCTGCCTGGACTTGTCCGGTGCGCTTCTAAAGGCTTCAAAAAGACGCCAATTGCGGTTTGAGGTTGATCCCCATTATAATGAGTTTACCCATAAGGTTATCGGTGAACTAGTGGGTGATTACATCCAAAAAAGGTATTCTTTAGAAAATAACAAAGATTATAGGTATGAATATTTAGGTAAATTTTAAGAGGTTTTATGAAAATCATTAAGAAATTCCTTATATTAGTTTTATATCTTATTTTTATTATATTTTTAATGGAAGGAGTTACCAGGTTATTCTTGAAAATAACAAATAATAATATAGATGTTTATAGAAACTTTTCATTTAAGAGAGAGGCGAACATCTTTATGCCTGACCCTGTATTGGGCTATAAATTAATTCCAAATGTATCCCGAAACGCATTTACATCTGATTTCCAGGTCGTTTATAAAACAAATAGCGTTGGGCTGCGCGAAAAAGAGCTTAAGGATACGGATAAATTCAAAATAATTTTTCTGGGAGACTCCATTACTTTTGGAGAAGGCGTCCCTTATGGCAGCAGGTTTTCCGACCTTGTTGAAAAAGAAATCAACAATGTATATGCGATTAACGCAGGCGTCCCGGGTTATGGAATTCACCAAATGTATTTATGGTTGAGAGATCACGGGATGAATTTAAAACCCAATCTTGTTATTTGTTTCGTTATCCCGCCCGGACTGGATAGGGTAATTTATACCAAGATAGACAATTCCCCCCATTTATTAATACCGGAACAAGAGAAGCACCGCGAAAATAAAATTAATTCTAGCCTGAATTTTTTTAAAAATACGTCTGACAGATTATTAGCTAAAAGTTGCCTTTATTCTGTAGGCAAAGTTAAGGTTAAGGTCGCGCAGATGGCATTTTATTTAAAAGAGCGGGACAGGAAAACTTGGAATGAGATTAGTAAAAATGGCGATGGAGGGTGTTATAAAATAACAACAAATGACCAAAAAGAGATGGTCAGAAAAGAATCCGGCAAAATATTTATAGATTTTAAAAATATGTGTGACCGCGCGCGCGTTAATTTTTTGGTAGTAAATATTTCTACGGAGCCCATTCCTTGGTTGGGTAGTTTTTTGAAAGGGCATAATATAGAATATCTTGACCTATCGGGGCAATTAAGCAAGATTCCTAAGATAACATTCGAAATAGACCCGCATTATAATGCTGCGGGTAACAGGGCCGTCGCTGATTTTCTTCGGGATTATATATTGAAACGGTATAAATGAAATTTCTTAAAAATATCCTAATAAGTTTATTTATTTCAGTCATTGTTTTTATGTTGGTTGAAATACCATTCCGGGTGTATGATTACGAATTTAAGTATAAAAATCTAAAATCCTGGTTCTATCAGGGCAAGATACCTATTTCATTTGAGGAGATAATGGTGTACCATTTTAAAACAGGACGAGTTGTCCGCGATCCTGATTTAATCTGGCGCCATAAATATAGCGAAGAACATCCGCTGGACTCTATCGGCATACGTACCTGCAAAAGAAAAGAAATCAGCTGCTTAAAGGACTGTGATGTATATAGGATAATTATTTTTGGTGGTTCTCACCCCTTCGGTCTGTATTTAAAATATGAAGATACCTATGCTTATCGGCTGGAAGAGCTATTTAGAAACAAACAGCGGGAATGGGATAAGAAAATCCAGGTTATAAATGCCTCAATTCCAGGTTATTCCACATTGCAAGCCTTAAATCTGCTGAAATATCATATGATACACTATAACCCTGATTTGGTTATAATTGATGCCGGGAATAACGATGGCCTTCAGCTATGCCGGAGCTGGCCTTGGAGAGATAGCGAAATAGTAGGAACAATGAGTACCCTTCAATGCAGAGTGCTTAATATATTAGAAAAAAGCTCATTTTTCTGGTATTTTAGGGAATTTCTGTATAAAATTAAACACTCAATTATAGTTAATAAAAATAAGGTTAATGATATAGAGCTTACCCGCGTATCAAAAGAAGAAAATAAGAATAATCTGGAAGAAATAAAAAAGTTAGCTTACAGCAACAACTTTAAAGTCATATTCTTATCCCAGGTAACTATGGATGGAGTGGGTCAATTAAGAAGAGGTTTTGGGGCAGTTGTAGAACCTTATCTGGATATCTATGGAAAATTAAAAAATAGGTCAGACATTAAAGATTACTTTTTGGATAGCATCCACGGTTCGGCTAAAGGGCATAGAGAAATTGCTAAAATAATCTATGATTATTTGAAGGCGGATATCATGCAAAGCGAGTTAAAAAAATAAACATATTCTAGACGTTACGATTTTCTCTATGAAAAGAAATCCCTGTCTAAGCTCCTGTATTGTATCGCCTCTGAGAGATGCCCCGCCTTAATGTCTTGAGATTCCGCCAAATCCGCGATTGTACGGCTTACCTTTAATATTTTATCATACGCCCGAGCGCTAAAATTAAGCTCGCTCATTGCCATTTTTAGCAGTTCGTTTTCCTCTTTGCCTAACGCGCAAAATTTCCTTACCTGCCTGTGGTTCATCCTGGCATTATAAAAGGCCCTTTCGCCTTTCAGGCGTTCTCTTTGTATTGACCGGGCTTTATCCACCCTTTCTTTAATTTGAGCGGAATTTTCAGCAGGCCCGACGCTGGTTAACTCCTGATACCTTGCCGGCGGCACCTCTATGTGGATATCAATTCTATCCAGTAACGGCCCTGATATTTTAGAACGATAGCTGTGAATCTGGGTTGTTGAACATCTGCAGGAAGATTTAGGGCCGTGGTAGTGTCCGCATTTACAGGGGTTCATAGCGCAGACCAGCATAAAAGAGGCAGGGAAGACAAAAGATTTGGTTGCCCGTGATACACGAATAAATCCATCTTCAAGGGGCTGTCTTAGTGCCTCTAAGCAATCACGGTGGAATTCAGGCAATTCGTCTAAAAACAATACTCCCTGATGGGCAAGGCTTATTTCTCCTGGCCCGGGCATAGAGCCTCCGCCTATCAGCGCTACGCTTGAGCTGGTATGGTGTGGTAAGCGAAAAGGGCGGCAACTCATTATGCCGTCCTTAGCCGGTAAAATTCCGGTTACCGAATGTATCTTGGTTATTTCTAGAGCTTCCTCAAACGTCAGGTCAGGCATAATCGTGGAAATTCTTTTGGCAAGCATGGTCTTGCCGCTGCCGGGAGGGCCAATCATCAGTACGTTGTGCCCGCCTGCGACTGCTACCTCTAAGGCCCTTTTAGCCAGGTATTGGCCCTTTACTTCATTAAAATCTACCTCGTAATCAGCATTTTGTTTGAATAATCCCGCCAAGTCCAACTTTAAAGGTTTGATTGTCTCGGGATTATTCAGGAATTCTACTGCTTCTCTTAATGTTTTTACCGGGAAAACGCAGATATTTGATACTATAGCTGCTTCTCTGGCATTCTGATGAGATACAAGCATGCTTTTAACCTTGGATTTGGCTATTGCTATGCCGATAGGCAGAATTCCTTTAGAAGGCCTTAAAGAGCCATCTAAAGAGAGTTCGCCCAGGATATGGTAATCTTTTAACTTATCGCTGTTTAATTGCTGGCTTGCGGCAAGTATTCCCATGGCAATTGCTAAATCAAAACACGCGCCTTCTTTTTTGATATCTGAAGGCGCCAAATTAACCGTAATTCTTTCCTGCGGCCAGTTAAAACCCGAATTTTTGATAGCTGATTTAACCCTTTCTTTACTCTCCCTTATGGCTGTATCAGCAAGGCCTACAAGCATTACAGCCGGCAGCCCTCTTGAAATATCTACTTCAATTTCAACAGGATACGCTTCTATTCCTAATAAACCAAAACTGAAGACTTTAGCCAGCATCGTCATAACCTCCTCGCGCAGAAAGCGCACACCAGCCTATCCTTTAAGGCTGGGTGCTAAACATAGTAAATGCGCACCAATTTATCAGATAAAATTGGGTGCTATTCCTTTATAATAGACGTATAATCTGCGGTTTTCTAACTAAAAATTTAGCCCCAAAAAAGGCTTGCCCCGCTGGTAATTCTATGATAAAGTATTAAAGCTTTTTCGGCGGAGGAAATAAATAATGATAGATATACTTATACAGATAGGCCAGAATAAGGTTTTTATAGTTACTCTTTACGCCTGGATAATTGCGCAGACTATAAAGGTGATTATCGGTGTTATCCGCCAGAAAAGATTTGATTTTCGCTGGTTGATAGGCACAGGAGGCATGCCATCCAGCCACGCCGCAGGCGCTACCTGTTTAGCCGCTATTCTTGGGTTTGAGCGCGGTTTTAACAGTGATTATTTTGCGCTGGCTGCTTCATTTGCTATTGTAGTAATGTTTGATGCCCAGGGGGTGCGGCGCTCTACCGGCAAACAAGCGCACATTTTAAATAAGATAATGGATGATATTTACTGGCAGGGTAAGACCTCTGAGGGAAGGTTACGCGAACTTATAGGCCATACCCCTATTGAAGTATTCGCAGGGGCTTTATTAGGCATAGCTGTTGCCTTCTTGCTACATTAAAAAGGAGCTTTTCGTGAACAAAAAATTGTTGTTAGGTATAATTTCAGTTCTGGTTTTAGCCGTTTTTATATTCTTAATCATAAGAAAAATTAATATACCTGTGCGAATAAAAGGGGGGAAAATTACCTCGGCTGCTGCATTATCCGCTAAGGCCCTGGATATCTCAAAGACAGGCGACCTTCTCGGCGCAAAGGCCATTTACCAGCTCCTGATTAGTGATTTCCCGAATTCAAATGATATTATAAATTGGCAAAAGAACGTGGAAGATATAAATATAAAATTACTGTTTTCCTCCGCTATTACGCCTAAAAGTATCCTTTATGAAATAAAACCGGGGGACACCTTGGCAAAAATCGCCAAAGAATTTAAGACTACGCCTGAATTGATAGCAAAGAGCAACGGCCTTAAGGACGACAAAATTTTTCTTGGTAAAAAAATAAAAGTCTGGACTGCCCCGTTTAGTATTCTTGTGGACAAATCTCAAAATACGCTTATCTTAAAGACCGACGAGGAAATTATCAAGACCTACATTGTTTCTACCGGCCTGAACAATTCTACTCCCGTCGGAACATTTAAAATTATTAATAAACTTCCTAATCCTACCTGGTTTAAGGCAGGCGCGGTAGTGTCTCCGGACAGCCCTAATAATGTCCTTGGTTCGCGCTGGATGGGGTTTGATTTGCCTGGTTACGGGATTCACGGCACTATTGAGCCTCAAAACCTGGGTAAGCAGGTTACCCAGGGTTGCGTGCGTATGGCTAATTCTGACGTTGAAGAGCTATATACAATAGTCCCTGTTGGGACAGAAGTAACCATTGTCGACTAACCTTTATAAATAATTAACTATTAATTGAAAATGAGCGGGCTTGATTTTGAAAAACCAATCGTTGAATTAGAGAAAAAAATCCAGGAGCTTAAAGGTTTTATCTCCGATAAGAAGATTGACCTTTCTTCGGAGGTAAGCCGGCTGGAAGAAAAATTAAAGCAGCTTAGAGAGGATACATATTCCAGCCTTACTCCATGGCAGAGAGTCCAGATCGCGCGGCATCCCCAAAGGCCCTACACGTTAGATTATATCGGTATGATTATGTCCGATTTTATTGAGTTGCACGGAGACCGCAGTTTTTCCGATGACAAAGCCATAGTCGCCGGCCTTGCAAAAATAGACAATCAAAAGATTTTAGTTATGGGGCATCAGAAAGGCAGGGATACCAAGGAGAACCTGAGGCGTAATTTTGGCTGCGCGCACCCTGAAGGCTATCGTAAAGCCCTCAGGCTAATGCGCCTTGCGGAAGAATTCAATTTACCCATTGTGATATTTATTGATACCCCAGGCGCATACCCGGGGATGGGGGCTGAGGAGCGCGGCCAGGCCTGGGCAATAGCGCTTAATTTAAGGGAGATGATGAGTGTCGCCGTGCCTATTGTAGCCATAGTTATTGGTGAAGGCGGCTCAGGCGGCGCGCTCGGGATTGGAATAGCAGATAGAGTTTGCGTTTTAGAAAATGCTTATTATTCGGTTATTTCTCCGGAAGGTTGCGCGGCAATACTCTGGAAAAACGGCTCAAAGGCGCCCGACGCAGCGCAAGTCTTGAAATTAACAGGGCCTGATTTATTGAAGATGGGTATTATTGATGAAATAATCCCCGAGCCGTTAGGAGGGGCGCACACCAACCCCGAGGCAATGGCTAAAATCATAAAAGAGGCCATAAATAAAGATTTGAAACAATTAAATTCAATTAAAACGGATGAATTATTGAAGCTGAGATACAAGAAATTCAGAGAGATGGGTATTGTAGGATGATAGAAAATGAATTGATTCTATTGGGTTTATTAAAAGAGAGCCCGAAACACGGTTACGAGATAAAGAAGAAGATTAAAGAAATCCTGGCTTTGTTCTCCGGGGTAGATTTAAAGTCCATATATTACCCTTTGCGCATACTGGAAAAAGAGGACCTGGTGACTCAGAAAACAGCTAAATCCGGCAGGCGGCCGCAGCGGTTTGTCTACGCGCTTACTCAAAAAGGCGAAAAGAGGTTTGAGGAATTACTTACCAAAAGCTTGCTTAACTTTAAAAGGCCGCAGTTCAGCCTGGACCTGAGCCTGTATTTTCTGGCTTATATGAAACCGGATATTGTAAAACGCAGGCTGCGAGCGCGAGCACTCATCCTTGATAAACTTTCCAGGAACTTAAGGCATACAGTTGAATCTTTAGGCAAGAAAAAACCCTCCTCATTGGCCTATATCTTAGAGCATGACCTGCAGATGGTAGAGGCCGAAGCCAGGTTCCTCTCTAAATTAATAAAGAACCTTTAGCCGCGAAACCCAAAAACAGATTAAAAAATTCTTGACACGGTTTAGTTTTCTAATATAATAATCTAATACATATAGTAAAATTTTACTATATTTCTTAAGAAAGGTAAAAATCAAATGAATTGGGAAACCAAGACTAAAGAAAAATTTGATACAATGATTGCGAAGATTCCTGTTTTTCATCGCCGCATTACGCAGGAGATAGTAACTAAAAAATCCGAAGAAATCGCGGCGTCCAGAAAATCTTTTGAAGTCCAGGAGCAGGATGTGCTTGGCGCTTTCTTTTCTGATGTGCCTTCTCCTTTTTATAGCATGATGGTCAGGCTTCTTGAACAGACCGGTTTTGACTATAAGAAGTACGGATTTCCCAAAAATAATAACCATAAAAAATGAAGATTTCGGTAATCGGCGCCGGCGCCATAGGCAATCTTATCTGCGGGTATTTAAAATTAAAAGGCCAGGATGTCTTTCTTGTGGGCAGGGATGATTCTATCAGCACCATAAAAGAAAAGGGTCTGCAGATTACCGGCGTGAGGAACCATTTTACGGTCAATATTGAAGCGCATGACAGGTTAAACCGCGTTTCAGACCTGGTAATACTTGCTACTAAGACGCAGGATGTTGAGGAAGCGGTAAAAGAAAACCTGAAGTTCATTGAGGGCGCCAACTTGCTGACCACGCAGAACGGCGTATTCGCGGACGACATTGTTTCTCGCTATATTCCTAAAGAAAATATTATATCAAGCATCGTGATGTTCGGCGCGACGTATTTAGAACCGGGTAAGGTTGTGCATAATTTTGAAGGCAACTGGGTTATGGGCAGGATATTCGCTAAGAATGATGAGCGCATAACCAGGATAAGCGAAGTCTTGAATAAAGTTTTTCCCACGGTCATTTCCGATAATATACAGGGAATGAAGTACCTGAAGATTTTTGTCAACGCCAACAATTGCATACCTGCGATTTTAGGGATAAGCATGCAGGAGGCATTCGCGGATATTGATATCAGCCGCATAAGTATCGCGATATGGAGGGAAGGATTTGATGTTGTTTCCGGATCGGGCATAAATATGGTATCCCTGCCCGATTTTCCTTTAGAACGCCTGACCAAATTGACTTCTATGCCTGCTCTTGAAGCAGCCAGGATATTTTCCGGTATAATGGTTAATTTAAGTAAAGAGCCTATTTACGGTTCAATATTGCAGAGCATAAAAAGAGGCAGGAGTTCGGAGATAGATTATATTAACGGTGAATTTGTGCGCCTTGCTAAAGATAATAATCTTACGGCGCCTTTAAATAAAAGGCTGGTAAAATTGGTGCACGAAGTAGAGAAGACAGGCAGATTTTTTACTAAAGAAGAACTGCTGCACAAGACAAAAGGCTTGGTTGGATAGATGCCCGAAGTAAATTCTCCTTTTCCTAAATTAAAGCTTACGGTAACAAATGTTTTCGGTGAATGTTACCACGGATATAAGATAGGCGAAGAAATAATCCTGGAAGATTTTACCCATCCTCCAAAATTCTTCTGCCTTGGCCTGGCGCACGCGTTATTTCCTGTCATCTATGCTTTAAGTTTTGGCGCTAAATTCCCTTTCAGGGACAATCAGCGTTCGCTGCTGGTCACTTGCCCTGATGGGGGCAAGTTGGAGTTTAAGGCGGAGATACTGGATAAAGAGGGTAAGGTTGAAACGCTCCCCAAAGACCCGAATTTCAAAGGGCCAAATCCCAAGAAAATGGTAATAGAGGTAGTAAAGGCCAAAGGTAAATGCGCATTCGGTTACAAGGTTGGAGACAAGTGGGAGACCCAGGGGCTTAAATGCATCCCGGGTTTTTGCGGCGCGGCATTTCATACGGCGTTTCCCGCGCTATTTGCGTTAAATTTCGGGGCAGAATTCTTCTTTATGGACAACCCTGATTCCATAGATACGGTCACCTGTCCCGACGGAGGCAACATCATTTTTAAAGTAACGCGCGTTAAAGAGGATAAAAATAAATAAAATGCAAAAAAGAAGAGTGGTTATTACGGGAGTAGGAGTAATTTCGCCCAATGGTATAGGTAAAGATAACGTCTGGCAGGCGATGTCTTCGGGGAAGTCAGCAGTCAGGCTTGTGGATGGTTTTGATGTCTCAATGTTTAATACCAAGATAGCAGCTGAGGTGCGCGATTTTGACCCGTTTAAACTCGGCCTCACCCATGAAGAAGCGGTGCGCATGGACAGGTATGTCCAATTTGGCGTGGTAAGCGGCGATATGGCGTTAGAGGATAGTAAACTGGATTTATCTAAAGAAAATACCGAGCGCATCGGAGTATGCCTTGCTAACGCTATCTGCGGGACAAAATATATGGAGGAAGAATTTGCCTTAGTCACCGATGACGGCAAGAATCCCATAGACCCTTCAAAGGTCAGGCCCGACCTGTATGATGCCGCAATGTTTAATACGCCTTCAATTGAAATATCAGCCAGGCTTGGCTTAAAAGGTATTTGCAATACTCTTTCAACAGGGTGCACCGCCGGGACAGATTCTCTGGGGTTTGCTTTAGAGACAATACAAGACGGTGATCAGGATATAATGTTTGCCGGGGCAGCAGAAGCCCCGATTACGCCGGTTACTTTTGGTTCATTTGACGTGGTTAATGTCTTATCCGTGCGTAATGATAATCCTCAAAGCGCAAGCCGCCCCTTTGATAAGAAACGCGATGGGTTTGTACTCTCAGAGGGCGCGGGTATATTGGTACTGGAAGAATTAAATCATGCCTTAAAACGCAACGCCCATATTTATGCGGAGGTAGCCGGTTTTGGCACAAGCTGTAATGCTTTTCATATGACTGACCTGCCGGCCGACGGCACTGCTATGGCAAATTGCATTAATCTGGCGCTTAAAGACGCCGGCATGAAACCGGCAGATATAGATTATATTAACGCACATGGTTCATCGACCCGCATGAACGATATATTTGAGACTTCTGCCTACAAGATGGTGTTTGGGGATTACGCTTACAAATTACCGATGAGTTCTTTAAAATCCATGATTGGGCATCCTCTTGCGGCAGCCAATGCCGTGGAGCTGGTTGTCTGTTCAATGATTTTCCAGAAAAATATCCTTCCACCGACGATAAACCAGGAAGAGAAGGACCCGTTGTGCGATTTAGATTATATTCCCAATGTGGCAAGGGCAAAAAAGGTAAATACTATTTTAAAAACAAGCAGCGGTTTTTCAGGTATACATTCATCTTTAATTCTTAAACGTTTGGAGGTTTAGTGGAAAAAGTTGCTGTTACAGGTTTAGGTATAGTTGCGCCTTCAGGTATAGGCCGCAGGCAATTCTGGGCGAACATCAAGTCTGGAAGGTCATTTATAAAAGAGATTACGCGTTTTGATGCCTCAAGGTATCCGTCGCGTATTGCCGGACAGATTGACGATTTGGAAAAATACAGCCATGTGTCAGAGCGGCTCTTAAAAAAGATAGACGCTTTTTCGCATATGGCGCTTATCGCCGCGGAGATGGCTTTACAGGATGCCGGCATAGATATTAAAAAAGAAGACCCGAACCTTGTAGGCATATTTTTAGGTAATGCTATCGGCGGATGGTTGTATGCCGAGACGGAACTGCGCGATTTATATATTGAAGGCCGCGAAGGAGTATCTCCTTATATGGCTTCAGCATGGTTTCCTGCCGCGCCCCAGGGGCAGGTTTCTATTTATTACGGTATAAAAGGATTCAGCAAGACCGTTGTCGCGGACAGGGCGGGTTCCGTTGAAGCAATCGGCTACGCGCGCAAGACCCTAAGTAAAGGAAAGTTAAATATGATTTTAGCCGGCGGTATGGAAGCGCCGGTTACGCCTTATGCTTTATTATGCTGCAATACTTATGGCGGGTTATCCGTTGATAACGCGCATCCTGAAAACGCCTATAGGCCTTTTGATAAGAAGCGCGGAGGGTTTGTTATCGGCGAAGGCGCGGGTATTTTAGTAATGGAGCCGGAAGAAAGAGCTAAGGCCCGGGGCGCGAATATAGCGGCTTATGTTTCTGGTTATGGGACAAGCTGCGACGGGTACAATAGAATCACGCCTGACCCAAAGGGCCTGCAATTAGCCAGGGCAATAAAGACCGCGCTTAGTGACGCCGGGATAACGGCCGATAAAATAGATTATATCAGTTTAGACGGTTTGGCCGTAAATATTTGGGATAATTCGGAAATAGAAGCGATAAAAAATGTTTTTGGCGCTGGATTAAAGAATATACCTATAAGCTGCCCAAAATCGATGTTTGGAAACCTGTTGGGCGCTTCAGGCGTAGTGGATTTGATTGCTACGATTTTGGCAATGGAGAACAGTTTAATTCCTCCGACGGTCAATTTGGATGACCCGGTTTATCCTGGTTTAAATTATATTATGAAAGAAGCTAAAGAACATAAAATAAATAAGGCCCTGATAATTTCACGGGGAAGGGGCGGTATAAATTCAGTGCTTGTGGTAGAAAAAGCTTAAGACGGAGGAAATAAATGAAAATATTATTTGTTATGCCAAAGGTGGGTGCTTGGGCAACGCATGGAATTCACAGGTCGCCAAATCAATTGTATGCGCATTGGGCGGCATATATACGTGAGCGTGGATACAAAGACCTGGCTGTTATTGACGGCAGGGCGCTTGAAATACTCATGGAACAGTTAATAGAACAGGTAAAAGCTAAAAATCCCGATGTTGTGGTTATGGGCGAACAAATACACGGTTACGGTGGTTACGTCGTCTTGCGCCACTTTAGATAAACGG
>JAQTVG010000168.1 GCA_028706895.1 Candidatus Omnitrophota bacterium | reverse complement strand
GCCGTAATCCGCAGGATATAGAAATGACTATTGAGCACGGGAAAGTCAAGATTTTACAGACAAGGAATATGCAGATAGTCGGGCGTACTCCCTGGGTTTGCGCAACAACCTTTAGCCCTGTCGCTCCGGGGGAAGGCCAGACCGGCGGCGCTATATGGGCGAGATTTGTGTTTATCGCTCCGGATATAAATTCTACAAGAGATAAGATACGGATACTGCGCCAGGAGATGGATAGGCGGGGCGAGAAAGATATAGGTATCGCAGTAGTAAGCTATTATCTGGCTCCGCAGGAGGCGATACTCTTAATTGATGAAAATGTCAAAGGCGCTCTTTGCGTGGTAAAGGGCGGCTCCGCGCATGCTACATTGGTAGCCCGTCAAAATAAGAAAGTTCTCATATCCAGCATTTCGCATATATCTACCAGTGAAGGAAAATATTTTATCGGAGGCATTGAGCTTAAAGAAGGAATGGAAGGCGATATTTATACGCTGGACGGTAACAGTAAAAAGATAAACGCAAACGGAGGAAAAATCTTCAAAGGAAAACTGGAAATCAATCATCCCCAGCAAGGATTGCCTTCTACGGAATTAACTGACAAACTTTTGAAAGGAAATGAAGAGATGAGTTCTAGCAACAGAGTGCCGGTCGCTTTGGTTATTTTAGATGGTTTTGGTTATAGAGAAGAATCCAGGGATAACGCTATTGCTATAGCGAATAAACCCGCTTATGACAAGCTTTTAACAGAGTGCCCCGTGACTTTGATTAAGACTTCAGGCCTGGCTGTCGGTTTGCCGGAAGGAGAGATGGGTAATTCGGAAGTAGGGCATTTAAATATAGGAGCAGGCAGGGTAGTAAAGCAAGATGTAGTCAGGATAAACGACAGCATAAAAGACGGCGCTTTCTTTACCGCAGCCGCGTTAAAAGAAGCTGTAGATTATCTTAAAAGTAATCCTGGAAGTAAACTGCATATTATGGGGTTAATTTCTAATGCTGTGGTACATTCTTGCATCGGACATCTGCATGCTTTACTACAATTTGCCAAGAATGAAGGATTAAACAATGTTTATGTGCATGCTATCACCGATGGCAGGGATTCTCCTGCGCAGAGCGGGAAAATATGGATGCGGGGTCTTTTAGATGAGATGAAGAAAATAGGCACAGGCAAAATAGCTACAATAGTAGGAAGATTTTACGCCATGGATAGGGATAACCGTTGGGATAGAGTTAAAACAGCTTACGAATTATATACACAGGCAAATGGAAAACAGGCAACAGATGCCATAGCCGCTTTAGAAGAATCTTATCGTGAGGAACCTAAAGGCGACGAATTCATAAAACCTGTGGTTTTAGTTAATGGAGAGCAAAAGCCTTTAGCGACCATCAAAGACAATGATGTTGTTATCTTCTTTAATTACCGCGCGGATAGGGCCAGAGAAATAGCCCGCGCATTTATGGAGAATGAATTCATTGGTTTTGAAAGAAAAGCCCGCCCTATAGTTAAATGGCTTTGTATGACCGAGCATGATAAGTCTTTTTATAATTTCTCCAATCTTTCTGTCATATTTCCCCCTGAAACAAGGACGAATACATTAGGGGAAGTCCTGGCTAAAAATGGATTGAGACAGTTACGCATCGCGGAAACGGAAAAATATGCCCACGTTACATTCTTCTTGAATGGCGGAGTAGAAAAACCTAATGTTAACGAAGAAAGAGTGTTAATACCGTCTCCTAGAGAAGTAGCCACTTATGATTTAAAACCCGAGATGTCTGCCAATGGAGTTACCGAAGCGCTCTTAAAGAGGATAAAAGACCGCGCCGATGACTTTATGGTGGTTAACTATGCTAACCCGGATATGGTAGGGCATACAGGAGTATTATCAGCGGCTATCAAGGCCATTGAGACTGTAGATACTTGTTTAGGTAAAGTATTGGAAGAACTTCGTAAGCAGGGCGGTATAGCTTTAGTCATTGCTGACCACGGCAACGCCGAGGAGATGGAAGGTCAGTATAAGACTTCGCATACGTTAAATCCTGTGCGTTGTGTTTTGGTGGATCCGCTTAAGCATTTAGGCAAGGTATCCTTGAGGGATGGCGGAGCATTGTGTGATGTAGCACCTACAATGTTTGACATATTGGGAATTGAACAACCTGAAGAGATGACCGGCAAGAGCCTCATAATAAGAGGAAATACTGCGGGCGGCACCGTAGTTTTAGATAGGAGACGTTACCATCATCTGCCGGAATTGGATGAAATGTCAGGCGTATCCGGGATAGACCCGATGGTCGGCATCTTGCGCCGTAGCCGCCAACATTTTATGTCGGCCACAGGTGTATCATTCGGGATGCCGGATGCCGATACTAAAACCCAGGAATTGAGTTCTGTTAATGATATTTTACACGAAATTATTAAGACGAATAAGCCTTATGCTTCAGGGTTTGCAATTGCCCGCGAGTGGATATTGAGGTTAAAGCTTCTTTCTCAGCTTGGAGTTATGAAAGGGAAACTTTTTTATCCGTTTATCGGCAATGATTATTTACCGGCATATTTTGTTGATACTTACGGGATAAATTACAATAACGGTTTAGGCGTGGATATAACTGCGGAATATATAAGTGCATTAGAATATGAATTAATCAAACATCATGCTTTGCCTCAGGAATACAGGAGCAGGCCTTGCAGGCTTAGAGTAGAGCAGGCCAACATTCTTGATCGCAATGCTTACTTTCCGCAAATTTTAGGTGACGGCGGCGTTGATGTTATTTTAATAAAGGGGTTGGCTGATTATTTACGTGATGTGGAGCGTTTTTCTATAGAAGACTACCGCAGGCAAGATTTCAGAGAGATAATTAAACAGGATATGTGCGAACTGTTAAAGAATATATGCGATAAACTCCTTAACCCGGGCGGTTTTATTGTAATCGCATACGATAAAGATTTATACCTTGCTGATTTCTTCGTTGAAGAGATGGGTTATTCAGATTTATTGGCTAACCCCCGCTACAAGAAAGTCAAAGAGGCTTTATCCGTTAACAGGCCGGAGTATATTTTTACTACCAACACAACAGTGATAGTGCTTGGGGCAATGCCGATAAGAGTATTCCGCAAGCCAATGCAGGCGTACTTGAGCGAAGATATCTGCCGCGTACGGCAGCACCATATTGACCGTGAATTATCCGGTTTTGGCGCAGAAACCCACAGGCTTCTTGATAATAACGGCCCGCGTAAACACTTCGGAGCCTCCGGAGCCGCCAATTCCAATAATAAGGTATATAAAGCTAATGGCGCGCTTCACAGATTACGTAAAGGCGATACGATTACCTTGCATCTAACCGAAGGGGCTTTTGCCAGGCCAACGGCATTCCGCATAATAGAAGCGCCTGTTTTAATAGGCAAGAT
>JAQTVG010000167.1 GCA_028706895.1 Candidatus Omnitrophota bacterium | reverse complement strand
TGCCTTTAGCCTGAATCTTCCGGAATATCGCAGGCGGTATCCATAAATCCTTATAAATGCGGACGTTGACATTACCGGGTAAAATGCGCGATATCTTATCGTAAAATGCGCCGCCGGTAATATGTGCGACGCCTTTTACCTTAGCGTGCAGCGCAGGCCTGGCATATAGTAAATCAAGGATCGGTTTAACATAAATACGCGTAGGTTGAAGCAATACGCGGGAATATTTCTTTAATTCAGCTTTAGAAAAAACTTTTCGCGCCAGAGAAAATCCGTTAGAATGCAGGCCGCTTGACTCTAAACCGATAACTATATTGCCCGCTTCTATCTTTGAGCCGTCAATAATATTCTTCCTATCAACCGCGCCCACGCAAAACCCGGCCAAATCATACTCGCCTCTTTTATAAAATCCGGGCATCTCCGCGGTCTCTCCGCCCACCAGAAAACAACCCGCCTGCCGGCAGGCGCCGGCTATCCCCTTGACCACAGCTGTTAATACTTTCTTTTCAATGCGGCCTGTGGCAATATAATCCAAAAAGAATAAAGGCTCGGCGCCAACGCACAAAACATCATTTACGTTCATGCCGACCAGGTCCACGCCTACCGTGTCGTGCTTACCGCATAAAAATGCGATTTTTAATTTTGTGCCGACCCCGTCGGTAGAAGAAACCAGATACGGCTCCTTGTATTTCTTTGCCATAAATTTATACAAGCCGCCGAAGCCGCCGATACCGCATGTTAACGGCTTTATCGCTTCTACAAAACGATCTGCCTCGGCAATATCTACGCCGGCTTTCTTATAAGTTATCCGCATTTTAGATGTCCCCCTGTCCGCAGCAACGCACCTCAAGTGAAAATTTGCCGTGCTTTTTCTCCGCCATAACAGGATACTTACCTGTCCAGCAGGCAGTGCAATAATAATTATGCGGATGTTTAAGGCAGCCAAGCATGCCTTCCATGCTCAAATACCCTAAGCTATCCACGTCCATATATTGCCTGATTTTATCTAAAGAATCGTATTTATTGGCGATTAACTCTGATGAACGATGAAAATCAATCCCGTAAAAACAAGGGAAACGGTGCGGCGGGCAGGAGATGCGTAAATGCACCTCTTTTACTCCGGCATTGCGTAAATTACGCACGCGGATTTTAGAAGTTGTGCCGCGCACGATAGAATCATCAACCACAACAATACGTTTTCCTTTTAAGATATCCTTAAGCAGGTTAAATTTGACCCTCACACCTAAATCCCTGGCGTCCTGGGCCGGCTGTATAAAAGTCCTGCCTACATAGTGGTTACGGATAATGCCCATTTCTAAAGGTATGCCCGATGCCTTGGAATAACCTAATGCGGCGGAGAACCCGGAGTCAGGCACAGGGACCACAAAATCCGCATCTACAGGGTTTTCGCGGGCCAATTGCTCGCCCAGCTTTCGCCTTACCGAATGGACATTCTCGCCAAAGATAACCGAATCCGGCCGGGAAAAATAAACGTGTTCAAAAGCACAGTAAGAAAATCTATCCTTTGATTGTAATTCTTTGGGCTTGACGGATTTTGGCCCGTCGCGGCCGATAAAAACAATCTCTCCCGGTTCTATGTCCCGCACAAATTTTGCCTTGATTAAATCCAATGCGCAGGTCTCGGATGCCAGGCACCAGGAATTGCCAATCTTTCCCAGAGAGAGCGGACGAAAACCCATAGGGTCTCTTGCGCCGATAAGAGTATGATTATCCATCATCACCAGAGAATAAGCGCCTTTAATCTTTTTTAAGGCATATATCAAACTCTCCTGCAAATTCTGCGTTTTGGCCCTGGCCATCAAGTGAATAATAATCTCGGAGTCAGTCGTCGTCTGGAATATTGAACCGCTCTTTTCCAGAGACTGACGCAATGTCAATGAATTTACCAGATTACCGTTGTGCGCGATACAAATTGAACCTTTGGCATATTCAATTAAAAGCGGCTGGGTATTCTTTAAAATACTTGAGCCGGTAGTAGAATAACGCGTATGGCCTACGGCTATATTGCCTTTTAATTTAGACAAGGTATCGGGGCTAAACACATCATTTACAAGCCCCATTCCTTTATGGATAGATATAGCGCCGTTATAATTGACGGCAATGCCGCAAGCTTCCTGCCCGCGATGCTGCAGCGCATACAGGCCTAAATAAGCAAGCCACGCTGCCTGCCTGTGGTTTGTGATACCGAATAAACCGCAATACTCCTTAGGTTCATCGTCATAAATATCTCTTGCCATATTTACACCCGCCTTAGCATTTTTAAGGATGTTTTCCTGTCCAACAGTATAAACATAGTTTATCCTTAGGTAAATCTATAGCTTTAATCATGTTGTCTAATTTTTGATATTTTAAAGTATCTACCCCGAGGTCATTGGTAATCCATTCTACCATTTTTTTATACTTTGAGGAACCTTCATCTAGATAAGCCCTGAGGTCTTTTATGTCCTTGCCCTCAATTGCTTTTATGGCGCGGCGCGCCACTAACTCCTGAATGCTGCGCGTGGAATAATTGAATTTGCAGGGAAATAACAGGGGCGGACAAGCAATCCTTAAATGGACTTCTTTGGCGCCGCATTCGCGCAATTTCTGGACGGTATAATTCTTGAGCTGCGTGCCCCTGACAATAGAATCATCGCAGCAAACAATGCTCTTGCCTTTAATTATTTCCGGTATAGGTATCAGTTTCATCCTGGCTATCCGGTCGCGTGTTTCCTGTGAAGGCGGGGTGTAGCTACGGTCAAATCCGGGCGTATATTTTACTAACGGCCTGCGAAAAGGCACGCCTGATTCTATTGCATATCCGATAGCATGAGTCGTCCCCGAATCCGGGATACCGGCAGCCATATCTATTTTAATATTGTCATTTTTAGCCAGCGCCCTGCCGCTTCTCTCCCTGGCTACTTCCACATTTATCCCTTCATATGAAGACGCAGGAAACCCCGTATATATCCATAAGAAAGAACAAACCTGATTGGTTTTCCCGCCTTTACGTTTAGTTTCTAAACCGGACTCATTCAGCAATACAATCTCTCCCGGAGCAATATTTTTTACGCTTTTAAATCCCAGGTTTTTAAAAGCAGTAGTCTCTGCAGTCACCGCCCAATCCCGCCCTCTCTGGCCTACGATTAAAGGCGTATAACCATACCTGTCCCTTACGGCATAAATACCGTCCTTATTTAACAAAAGCAGGGAGCATGAACCTTCAATTTTAGAAAACATATATTCAATGCCAGAGAGAATATCCTTTTCATGTATAATCAACTTTACTACCAGTTCTGTAAGGTTAATCCTGCCGTTAGTTACTTCGCTGAAAGACTCCCCTTCCTTATATAATTGCTCGGCCAATACCTCTGCATTATCAATAAAGCCGTTTGTAAC
>JAQTVG010000166.1 GCA_028706895.1 Candidatus Omnitrophota bacterium | reverse complement strand
AAGGGTTCTATCTGGAATTGCAGGAGTGACCTGGGATTGAAGTTTATTTTTTGCGTCAGTGGCTTAAGGTTGAAATCAAAATCTACTATAAAAGGAGTAAGGTTGTAGTTTTTCTGGTGCCTTAATTTTCCCCATCCAAAGCCCGTAAGGAATTCTACCGCTTCAAGGCATTTTGGTTTTTCTTCTTCTGCCCGGATTGTCTCGCAAGCCAGGAGGCTTACGATTAAAAATATAACAACAAAACTGATTTTCTTCATTACACAGATTATATAAAAAAATAGGAATAATGCAAGAAAAATTTTTGCTGTATTGCTTAAAACATGATAAACTATATCCGTTGATATTTTGTATAATAATACCGTAGCCATAAAAACGCCCACAGAAAGATTACTCATATGACAGAATCCAGATTTTATAGTTTACCCGCGGAAGAAACAATTAAATTATTGAATACTTCTTTTGACGCAGGGCTTAGCGCTTCGGAGGCAGAAAAACGCCTCTCTGAATTTGGGCTAAATCAACTGCTTGAAAAGAAGGCTGCAAGCCCTGTTGCTATTTTCTTTGAGCAGTTCCATGATTTTATCATTTGGATCCTTATCGGCGCGGCCCTGGTTTCGGGGTTTTTAAAAGAATGGGTTGATGCCTTAGCCATTATAGCCATCGTTATTTTAAACGCGATTTTAGGATTTATCCAGGAATACCGCGCGGAAAAATCTTTAGCTGCTTTAAAAAAATTATCCAGTCCTGCTTCAAAAGTAATCCGCGGCGCCGAACGCAGCATAATTCCTTCCAAAGAATTGGTCCCGGGAGATTTAATTGAGTTAGAAGCAGGGGATAACATACCTGCTGATAGCCGCCTTATATGGGTTACTTCTAATTTCAGCGCGCAGGAAGCAAGCCTTACCGGAGAATCAACGCCTGTTGCGAAAACCACAATGGCCTTAGAAGAAAAAGAGATACCTTTAGCTGAACGTGCAAATATGGTTTATATGGGTACGTCCGTTGCCTTAGGTAAGGCAAGGGCGGTAGTAGCGGGAACCGGCATGCAGACAGAATTGGGTAAGATAGCCGGCATGGTTCAGGAGATTAAGCGGGAAGAGACTCCTTTACAGAAAAAATTAGAGGAATTCGGTAAATGGATTGTTTATTTGTGTTTTATCCTGGTAGGCCTTGTCTTTCTTTTAGAGTGGCTGCGCGGCGGGAAGATTATTGATGTATTTTTAACGGCGGTAAGCCTTGCTGTTGCTGCGATACCGGAAGGTTTGCCTGCGGTTGTCACTATTGCTTTGGCGCTGGGCGTCCATCGGATGGTAAAGCGGCACGCGCTGATTAGAAAACTTCCTTCAGTAGAAACATTAGGCTGCGCTACGGTCATATGTTCGGATAAAACAGGTACCCTGACTAAGAATGAAATGACTGTGCAGGCAGTTTTTGCGGGCCAGGAACTTGTTAAAGTAACCGGCATAGGGTATGAGCCAAAAGGAGAGTTTTTGATTAATGGCAAACAGATAACGCTTTCAGGCCGCCCGGATTTAAGTAAAACACTGCTTTGCGCTGTATTATGCAATGGAGCTCAACTGGTTTTAAATAACGCAGGCGTAAAAATGATAGGCGATCCTACGGAAGGAGCGCTTCTTACCCTGGCTGCCAAGGCGGGTATATTAAAGGAAGAGAAAGAAAAAGAATTTGTTTTTGTTGACGAGATACCGTTTGATTCTGAACGCAAGAAGATGACTGTTATCCGTAAGGAAAAAGACAGGTTTCTATGTTTTGTTAAGGGGGCGCCCGACATATTATTAAATGACTGCGCGAATATTGAAGAAAATGGCGCTGCTAGGCGTATGTCTGACGAAGACAGAAGAGTTGTATTGCAAATAAATAACGATCTGTCCGGTTCTGCTATGCGTGTTTTAGCCGTTGCCTATAAAACCATAGATGAGCCTCAAGAGAAATATGAAGCAAAAATAATTGAGAGAGGCCTTACTTTTCTGGGGTTAATCGCAATGATTGACCCGCCCAGGGAAGAGGTTAAAAAGGCCATAGAAGAATGCGGGGCCGCAGGTATTAAGACCGTAATGATTACCGGGGACCATAAGAATACGGCAGTGGCAATCGCTAAGCAGCTGGGATTCTTTAAAGAAAATTCTTTGGCGCTTACAGGAGAAGAGCTGGATAAACTAAGCGATGATGATTTCCTTAAAGTCGTAGAAAATATTCCTGTATACGCGCGGGTCTCGCCGGAACATAAATTAAGGATTGTGCGGGCCTGGCGTAAACGTAAAGAAATCGTAGCTATGACCGGCGACGGCGTTAACGACGCCCCCGCGGTAAAGGAAGCGGATATCGGAGTTGCCATGGGCATTACCGGAACGGATGTGACTAAAGAAGTCTCCGATATGGTAATTACCGATGACAATTTTGCCTCAATTGTGGCGGCGGTTGAAGAGGGCCGGGGTATTTACGATAATATTAAAAAATTTATTCACTACCTTTTATCCTGTAACGCAGGAGAAATATTGGTTATGTTTGTTTCGTCTTTGGCAGGGTTGCCTGTTCCTTTACTGCCGATACAAATACTGTGGGTAAACCTTGTTACAGATGGCCTGCCTGCGCTTGCTTTAGGGGTTGACCCTGTTGATCCGAACATTATGCAGCGCCCCCCGCGGCCTGCCAACGAATCTGTAGTGACCAAGCAAAGGGCTTTTGCGATGTTGGCGCAGGGAGGCTTTATCGCTTTCTGCAGTTTATTCGCCTTTATCTTTGTTTTGTTTATAGAAAAAGAAGGTGTTGAGCGCGCCCGGACCGCGGCTTTCATAGTCCTCTCCTGCAGCCAGCTCTTTCATTCCTTTAACTGCCGGAATATGACCGAATCCCTTTTTAAAATAGGCGTGTTTACCAATAAAAAATTGATTCTGGCAACAGCGATATCATTTTCTTTGCAGATATTGGCCATATATAACCCTTTCTTGCAGAAGATATTTAAGACTCAAAACCTGGGATTATTTGACTGGCTGTTAGTAATTGTTGTTTCTTCTTTTCCGCTTTGGGCTATGGAGATTTTAAAGTTAATAAAAAGAAGACGAGCCAAATGATTAAAGACCCGGTCTGTGGAATGGCAGTAGATAAAAATAACGCTCTCAAGGCTGTTAAGGACGGGACGGAATATTTTTTTTGTAGCCCCAGCTGCAGGCAGAAGTTTCTGGGCGAAAAAGGTCTGAAGTCATTTTTTAAGAACAGGTTATTTATTGTCAGCTGCATACCTGCCGTATTTATAATAGTATCTTTCTTTGTCCCTTACTTAATACCCTTCCGTAATTCTTTCCTGATGTATTTGAAGGCCATCTGGTGGGCGGTGGCTTTGGGTTTATTCCTGGGCGGAGTGATAGATTATTACATTCCAAAAGAATAT
>JAQTVG010000165.1 GCA_028706895.1 Candidatus Omnitrophota bacterium | reverse complement strand
CATGAGGTTAAGCCCACAGACTATCTTGAGAAGGCTGGATGATGTAGTTGTCCGCCTGAATGACCCTAAAAGACTCAATGAGTACATGAATATAATAATGGCAAATCGCACTGAGTTAGAAATATTCATTAATCTTTTGCCTTTTGATCCCGGCTTGAAGCAGGATAATGGATGTATCTTTGGCCATTTTGATGAACTGCATGAAAGAATAATTGGAAAAGAGGGTGCTTTTGATGAGACAATAAAACGATTGGAATCAACGGCGGCGTTGGATGAAAATGTTGTCTTTAAGATAGGCATAACCCGCCATAACTTCTTCTGTATTCATGAAATAGCAAAACTGTGCATGCGTCTTAAAGGGGTTGATTGTTGGTCTTTGGAGAAGCCTTTTAATGTCTTTCCGGTTAATAAAATAATCCACAATTTCATAGAATATATTCGGGGGATACAGGAGGCGATAGAAAACGCCTCCGTTGAGCTATTTTTATGCGATGAGGAGTTAATTGAAATCTTACAGATTATTCAGTTTCACATGCAAAGAGGAAAAGTTTCAGATAAAGACCTGGTAAGATTATTAGGGGTTATCGCTGAGCATGCCTTTATAGGGCCGCAGACAATAGTCTTTGATCCCTATCATCGCTGTAATATACAATGCAGGCATTGTTTTGTGCATAACCCAGCTATACAGCACAGAGAAGGATTCTTGGATCGAAAATTTAGCCTAGAAAAGTTTAAAAGCATTATTGACGATTCTGTAGAGCTTAAGGTAGATGGTATTATCCTGCAAGGAGACGGGGAACCGCTTCTTTATGATAAATTCTTTGATATGCTTAGATACGCCCGGGGCAAGGATATTGGCGTACTTTTTTTTACAAACGGATCGTTGATTCATGAAAAAGAAGCAAGTGAATTAATAGATTTGGGGGTAAAAGAAATTTATTGCAGCTTTCCAGCCGGCACGCCTGCTACATATGCCCAGGTGACGACAATCGGCACTGAAGCAACATTTAATACTATAATAGGAAATCTTAAAACATTGGTGCAAATCAGAAAGGAACGGGGCAAATTAGAACCCCGCCTGAAAATGACGCATGTAATCCATGCCCTTAATTATCATGAACTTATTGAAATGGCTAAAGTTGATGCGGAAATAGGAGCGGATGCTGCCCGTTTCTATCTTATCAGATTAGACGATAATAATAAATCTCTTAAACTGAACGACCGGGAAATAGGAGTTATTAAGAAGGACTTGCCGATTGCGACTAAAATATTCATGGAGAACGGCATAGATTTCGTTGATAACATTATGTTTCAGCTTAAGCATTACGACAAAGATACGGGGGCATGGTCGAAGGATATCTTTCTTCAAGAAGGATGCACGATAGGATGGTATTTTTGTCTTATCCCGGCCCTCTATGACGTGAGTATGTGCTGTCATTTAAGGACTGTTGGCGACTTGAACAAACAGTCTTTTAAAGAACTCTGGAATTCTCGGGAATATCGCAGGTATAGGATAAAAGCAAAATTTCTTAAAGAAAATAAAGGATATACTTTCTTGAATGGCGTTAAATTATACGATGAGCATTGCGAGCATTGCGATAACCACCAAACGTTAATAACAAATCTTGATAATTTCTACCGGTTAGGACTTTACAGATTTTTGCGTTAATATGCCTGGCAATAAAATAAATCTGCCATATGGCAATAGAATAGCTGATTAGCAATAAGTGAGCTAGTGAGTACAATGAGTGTATTTGTAAGAAGAGCAGGGTTATTCATATGGATAGGTGCAGTGGTATATGTATTATTCGAATTGTTTTTTATATGTAAAATTCTTATAAAATATAGATTTCCCGATTTAAAGAAGATCGAGCCTATCCATTACGCTCCGGACAAAGAAGACTTTTGTGTGGCGGGGTTTTCTCCGGGAGAAAAAATACCGTATACAGATACATACGGCCGTCGTTTTTACGCTCATATTAATGCCTTGGGTGCACGGAATATATTTGAAGTATCAAAGAAAGATAAGAATCTAGTCGTTTTATTGGGGGATTCATTTTTTTTCGGTGCAGGATTGGGTGATACCGAAACAATTTCCTATTTCTTAAACCAGAGTGACTTTAAAAGGCGCTATATAAATCTATCGTTAATAGGGAATAATGTTTGTGATTCAGTAAGCAGGTATTTTTTAAAATCTTCCGAAATAAACCAGCCCCGGTTAATCATTTTTCAGATTTTCTTAAAAAATGATATTTGTGCCTCTGTAATGATTGAACATCAAATAAAAATGCAAGTAGAAGCAGATTATCGGTATGTTATGTGGCCGTTTACCGGGTTTTTTAGCAAAAATAGGATTATTCAGTATGCCCTTAGTCAGGTATATATGCGGATATATCGGGATTTATCGGAAATCCGCTTCCGGGAATACATACAACATCCATTAGAGAAGCTTCTTGCGGGTGTACCCCGCGGCAAAACAGGAATAATTGTAATCGTTTACGATGTTGATTACCGTATTGAAAAATATGCCCTTTGGTTAAAGCAGTATTGTTTCCAGAAGAATGTCTACTATTTTAACGCCTGTGAATTGCTTGATAACGATGCGCTTAATGATAGAACCCTGGACGGGCACCCGGGGCCGCGTTTTAATAAAGTCATGGCAAAACAGATCAGGAAGATAATCGATGCGCTCTCTCTATAGCCGTTCTAAGATTTTCTTTACGGTCATTTTGGTATTGGTTGTAATTCCCGTAGATGTATGCCTTTTTTTAATGAAAAAAATTAAAAAGATAGTCATATTTCCCGGGGGCTAAATGAATATTGCGATGGTCCATCCCCATGATATATATTCTTCTTTTGAGCCATGGACTGTGCGCGTTGTTGCCCTTGCGAAGACGTTTGCGCAAAAAGGCCATACGGTAAAAATAATATATTTTCCCCTTTCAAGAGAGCCGGCTTCTCTTAAGGAAATATGCCCGCGCGTGGTGGCTATTCCTTTCTGCAGGAGGGCGGGTATCCACCATTTGATTTTTAATATAATCAAGTTATGGGATATAGCGCGATGGGCTGAGATTATCCATATTCAAAAATGCTTTTATCATGCGGCTGTACCGGCAATAGTATCGGCCAGACTTGCCAGTAAACCTTTGCATTATGATTGGGATGATTGGGAAACAAAGATATTTGAACTTTCTACATCCGGCGGTATATTTAGGAATTTCATACGCGCGTACATAAATTTTTTAGAGATAATGATCCCAAAGGTTGTCGATACTATATCGGTAGCAAGTGTACGCCTTGAGCAGGAATGTAAAAAAAGAGGCATTGATGAGAAACGCATTTTTAAGGCACGGGTAGGAGCAGACGGTGAGAAATTCAATCCTGCTTTATACGGGGATAGTATAAAAAAACGGTTCTCTATTAGAA
>JAQTVG010000164.1 GCA_028706895.1 Candidatus Omnitrophota bacterium | reverse complement strand
CTCTTCGGTTTTCTGCTTCTTTAAACCGCCTATGGCCATGGTCTGGCCGTCTTTAAGAAAAAGTTCGGTAGAGGCGTTACGTTTGGTTAATGGATATGCTTTAGCCGTAGGGTCGGCAGTGGTTCCCAGTATATCTGCTGTCCCAACTTCACTTACTTCTACATTTAAAGCAAGCTTAATCTTTTTGTCTTCAGTTACAACTGGCTTTATTTTTAATTTTATGCCGAATTCCTTATAATCCACGCTTGTGCCGGTAGCTCCTGTAGTCGCCGCTACTGTAGTAGTTAATATTGGCTTCTCCCCACCCACCATTAATTCCGCCTCTTTACCGCTCTGGCAGGATAGGCGCGGCTGCGAAAGCACGCGCGCTTTTCCCTCTTGTACCAAGGCGTCTAATGTTAAGGTGAATGCGGACCGGCTTACATTTGATACTGTAAATAATTTCCCCCATGTAGTGCCGGCTGCCAGCAGCGCCGGAGACCCTACTTCCGTGATAGTGGTAGTGCCCGGCCAGCTGAACCCTAAAGTATCTGTGGCATCTTTGTTTAATTCCAAAACCTGCACATCAATTCCTACAACCGTTTCTTCTTCTTTAACCTGGACGAGATTAATGGTTTTTGCTTTAAGCGAACCCAATCCCACATTAATCCGCTCTACGTCCTGGGATGTTTTTACATCACCCAGAATCATAATCTTGCCTTCACTATCCATATTGCGCGTCGTGACATTGGGCAAATTTAATTCTTTTAGCATGCTGTCAATGTGCTGCCGGATGAAACTCATGTTTTCAAGAAAAACTTCCAGCTGTAACGTGTGCAGGCCCTGCGCGTCTTGCCAAATGAGGCTGGTTGTACCCTGCTCTTTCGCGCTGATAACCATTTCGGTTTTATTTATGGAAGCGATATCGCATACGGCAGGATTGCCGATTGCTACCCTCGTAGGATTATCCACTGCAATGGCCTTAACGTTTCCTTTATATAAGGTCATGATTTCGTCTTTTTGGGTGGCAATAGCATTTTCGCCTTCACTTAACGAATAATTATAACCGGCGCATATGATAAAAAATACTAATGAAAATGCGATCTTTAAAATATTCTTCATTTTTCTTTATCGTATAATGGTATAACTTCCCTGTTTAATCCGCGATACACTTCTACCGTCGGCTGCTGGCCTCCCATGCCGTTTTCTTTCCCAGACGATAAATATTGGAAAAGAGTATCCCAATCCGCCGGCCGGATTGTTTCTTTCTGCGTGTCTTCTGATGAACGCAGGTTCAATTTAATTTTACCGTGCTCCTGGACAAAAGAAAGTAAGACTGCTTCCTGGGGATCCAGGGCAAGCGTAACTGTTCCGGCTGGAGCGGAGAGTTTTGCCTGTTCCTTCTTTGCCGATGAACCGGCTCCGGCAGAAGGAACAATTTCACCTCCTACCGCTAAAATCTCAACATTTTGAAAAAGAGGTACCAGGCTAGGAGTTGAACTTTTCGTACCAGACCGGCTGCCTGCTGTCTCCGGCATAACAATAAGGGCCAAGACATCCACGTGATCCCCGGGCTGGATTAAGCCTGCTATGCTTGCCATATTATCTACGGAAACGCTTATTGCCCTCTTGCCCGTCGGGGTAATCTCCGACAAAGACTTGCCGATTTTGCCCGGGGGAAGAAGCTTGGTTTTCAGAATTTGCTCTCCTGCGGCAATAGGGGTAGAGGCGATTTGACCGATGGCCTCGTCCAGAGACGTAACTACTCCGGGCTGGATATATTCTGCGGGAATCTCTTTGATTAATAAATCAGCTGGGGTAATGGGGACCTGGGGTTGGATATCTTTACCTGCTACTAAGGCGACCGCCATTTGGACCGGCTGCCTGGCAGAAGGCTGGGATTGCCGTTGAACCCGCTTTACCTGTTCAATAATAGCGGCTTCTTTACGGCTAAGATAACCGTTCAACAATACTATCGCCCAGATACCGGAAGCAATCGCAATAATTAAAGGAAGGCGTTTCTGTATTTGCTGTATCTGCATTTATTTTATTTTATCGTCGTATATTGTTACTTTATTCTTCTTTAACAGGTTAGTAGTTATTTCCTGCAATTTCTGCTGCTGCTTAAGGAATAATACGGTCTTATTTATATCGTCCCATACTTCGGATAATGGCTTTACCTGGCCTCCCCTTATGGTTTCTACCTTTATAATATAATATGTGCCTTTCCCTTTAAAAATATTGCTTATCTGGCCGGCACTTAATGAACGGGAGAAAGCTACTTCGTCAAACGCCGCGAAATCAGGGCCGCGGTCCCCTTTCTTTATGAACCCCAGGTCGCCTCCTTTTGCCGCGCTATCTGCTTTAGAGTATTGTGTAGCGGTGGCGGCAAAATCCGCGCCTTTCAACAACGCAACCAGCACATCCTTGGCTTCCTGCTCGGAGCCTACGGCGATCTCCCTGACTCTTCTTTCTTCAGCCTGCTGGTATTGGTCTTTGTATAATTTGTAAAAGTCTTCAACTTCCGACGAGGTAACGGTCATATTGCCTACCTCATCCTGCATATATTGGCCGGCCAGAACATTTATTTCAACGTTTTTTATCATCTCCTGGATTTTCGGGCGCTGGTCATAGCCGCGGGCTTTAGCGTCTATATAAAAAAGGTACCGCCTTATTAATTCGTCGTTTAGATAGGAGAGTTTCTGGTCGCGGTTAGTAATCTGGGCTGCGGGGTTATCCATTAACTGGTTGTAATTCTGGATTTCCTGGTCCAGCTGTTCCTGCGTAATGAATAAATTATCTACTTTGACAATAACCGTCCCCTGAGGCGGCTGGGCAGGCTTAATCTTGGAGCCCAAATTTTCCAACTTATTGCAGCCGACGCAAGAAACAATTAAAAGGATAGTGCAGATAAACAACGTCCCAATTTTTATTTTCGGGGTAGGCATTATAGAAGCCTCCTTTTAAAATTATTAAATCATATTATCAAATAAAAAAAATTAAGTCAATATAATTTTATAAAAATAGCCCCAACCGGATTTGAACCGGTGTTTACAGGCTGAGAACCTGACGTCCTGGACCAGGCTAGACGATGGGGCCGATTGCAATTTAATATGCAAATAATAACACAATATTTATCTTAACGTCAATGGTTTTGTTAAAAAACGTAATTTGGTTGCTTTTTGGGCTGATTTTTGATATATATATAGTTTAAGGTATAGTAAAAAAGTTGCTTTAAAAGGAGGCGAGATGGATCCGGAGAGAATTGCTATTGAAAATGAAATCCTTGATAAATTAAGCGGGAAAATTTTCCTGCTGCAAGACTTTACTCATAAACGCGATGTTATATTCCAGGTATTCCTTGAAGTTTACAATAGTTCCCACCAATTACACAAATACATAAGAAAATCCAAAGGCCTTGAAATGGAAGGATTCTTTAAAGAATTCCT
>JAQTVG010000163.1 GCA_028706895.1 Candidatus Omnitrophota bacterium | reverse complement strand
AGTCATTATCTATCAGAAAGGCGCTTTTCAAGGTTTTGATGGATTGCTGGGTATGTCGTTCTTGAAATTATTCAAATTTGAGATTGATTTGAATAGAAATAAATTAACTTTGAAAAAGTTATAAAATTTATAAGGGAGATATTATGAAAAAGGAGCTCATTATAGTTGGGGATAGGGTTTTAGTCTCGCCTGATAACGGTGAAGACCGCACTGATACAGGTTTATACCTGCCGCAGGGGGTAAGGGAGAAAGAAAAAGTTCAGGGAGGCACCATAGTTAAATCCGGCCCGGGCTATCCTGTTCCTGATCCCGCAGCTCTTGAGATAGAACCCTGGCAGGCACCCAAAGTTGAAAACCGTTATTTTCCGCTTCAGGCAAAAGAAGGAGATTATTGCATTTTCCTAAGAAACGCGGGCGTTGAAATAGAATTTGAAAAAAAGAAATATATTATTGTGCCGCATTCCGCAATCCTGGTGTTGCTTAGAGATAATATCCAGGTGCTTTAGGATATGTTGAATAATCAACCTTTGAAGTCCTTTGTATTTCTTAGCGGCGCCGGATGCCTGTTGCCTGCGTTAATAATTTTTAATTTTTTATTTGGCTGGATTTTCTTTAAGCCTCTGCATTGGTTGATTATAGAAGGAGTATTGATATTGCTTTTTGTAATCAAAGGTTTGCTCTTCACTCGCCGCATAATTTCCAATTCTCCAAGAAAACACGGTAATGCGATAGATGTTGAGGCGGAAGTTGTTGAAGACAGGCGCCGCCTGAAGTAATAATTCAAACACATTAGGCGAGTACAATATTACCATACAAAAACTATTAATTATAATGAATTGTTAGGTAAATTAGTAATCAAAGGCATAGTTTTTACCCGCCGGATAATCTCTGCTTCTTCCGGAAGGCGCGACGGCGCGATAGGCGTTGAAGCAGAGATAGTTGAAGATACACGCCGTTTGAAATAGCAGGGTAAATTCTGGTTTGTCTAATTCTTAAAGTTATAAGGAACTGCTTATCAGCAAAACGCTTTACATTTAAGGAATAAAGGATATAATTTGGGTAAGTTGGAGAAAATATGTCCACAAAAGACAATATTTTAATTGGAAAGATACTTATTGATAAAGGAATTATTACTCCTGGACAATTAGAATCCGGTCTCGCGTCGCAGAAAGGGACCGGATGTTTTATTTGTACTACATTGGTAAAATTAGGATTTGCTCCTGAAGAAAGAATTTTTAGCGTATTGTCCAATCAGCTTAATACCCCCTACATTAAATTAAAAGATATCAATATCGATCCCTTAGTTATCCAAAGAGTCCCTGCAAAATTTGCCAGCCATTATAAAATTATGCCTATAGAATTTAAGGATAATGTTTTGACTATTTCTATGGCTGATCCTCTTGATATACGTACTATCGATGACCTAAAGCTGTTTTTGGGTTTAGAAGTAAAAAGCGCATTATCAAGCGAGCAGGAAATCGAAGAAGGAATAAGAAAATATTACGGCATTGGGGCGGAAACTTTAGAGAAAATGATTTCTAAGGAATCGCCCGAGAAGGGCTTAAAATCAGACTTTGAGAACATAGAAGATTTGGAAGTCTTGGCGGAAGATGCTTCAATTGTAAAGTTCGTTAACCAGATTTTGTCTGAAGCAATCAAAGATAGAGCTACCGATATCCACCTTGAGCCATTTCAGGATGAGCTGCGAACCAGGTTTAGGATTGACGGAGTGCTTTATGATATCAATATACCCGAGACGATAAAATATTTCCATCCGGCGATAGTTTCCCGAATAAAAATAATGGCGCACCTGAATATAGCCGAGCGTAGGCTTCCGCAGGACGGCAGGATTAAAATAAAAGTGGAAAATGAAGAATTAGATTTAAGAGTTTCGATTATTCCGACAGCTTTTGGCGAAGCGGTACACATAAGGCTGCTTAGCCCGATGTTTTTTCTTAATCTTGAGCGGCTTGGGCTTTTACCCGAAGACTTAAAAATTATAGAAGAGGCTATACAAAAACCCCACGGCGTAATTTTCGTTACCGGGCCTACCGGAGCAGGTAAATCCACTACATTATATGCCTGTCTTGCGCGTAAAAATTCAAGTTCAGTAAAAATTATCACTATTGAAGACCCAATTGAATACCAGTTAAAGGGTATAAATCAAATTCAGGTTAATCCTGTAATCGGAATGGATTTTGCGGCAGGGCTGCGCCATATGCTAAGGCATGATCCTGATATAATGATGCTCGGGGAGGTAAGGGATTACGAGACCGCTGAAATTGCTATACGCGCTGCATTAACTGGTCATCTTGTTTTTTCTACCTTACATACAAATGACGCTGCCGGAGCCGTAACAAGGCTTATAGATATGGGGATAGAGCCGTTTTTAGTGTCTTCTTCTTTGGAGTGTCTTATCGCTCAGAGGCTTATCAGGCTTATCTGCCCCAATTGTAAAACTCCTGTACGCCACGAAGATGTAATCTACAAACAGATTAAAAAGGATATCCCGGAAGCGAATATTAAAAAAGTAGATATTTTTCAGGGAAAGGGTTGCGAAAAATGCAGATTTACAGGTTATCTGGGCAGAACCGGTATTTACGAAGTTTTGACAGTGACGGAGCCTATTAGAAAATTAATTTTAGCCCGGGCTTCAAGCCAGCAGATAAAACAAAAAGCCATTTCTCAGGGGATGCGTACGCTGCGTGAAGATGGTTTGCAAAAAGTTTTTAAAGGCCTTACCACCTATAGTGAAGTAATTAGAGTAACGCAACAAGAAGAATTGCCTGAACAATAATGCCACGTTATAAATACATAGCAAAATCCCGGCCAGAAAAGTCTATTTCCGCAGAGATCGAGGCAGAATCAGAGAAGGATGCGATAAATAAATTAACCCAGATGGGTTATTTCCCCGTTTCTATTGAGGCAGATAATTTATCCGAAGCAAATACCGGTATTTTAAATTTTCGCAGAGTTTCAAGTAAAGAAATCGCTTTATTTACAGAACAACTATCAAGCCTAATTGAATCCGGGGTTAATATCTTAAACGCCCTCAATACCATATCCGGGCAAACCAGAAATAAATATCTCAGGGTTGTGTTATATGATATTGTAGCGAATATAAAGAATGGGGATTCTTTTTCGGATAGCCTCGCTGCGCATCCGGATATTTTTTCAAATCTTTATTCTTCTCTGATGCGTACGGGGGAAGCCAGCGGTAATCTAAAGAATACCGTAAAGCGCTTGGCAGAATATCTCCAAGAGCAGGAGGAGTTCAAAAGTTCTCTCTATTCAAGCCTCACATATCCGGCATTTATCTGTGTTGTCGGAATTTTAACCGTGATGGTGCTTTTAATTTTTGTAATTCCGCGCCTGGTGACTATGTTTGAAGATATGGGGCAGATATTGCCTCTGCCTACAAGGATATTAATCAAC
>JAQTVG010000162.1 GCA_028706895.1 Candidatus Omnitrophota bacterium | reverse complement strand
TCTTAAGGACTATTATAGCGGAAACTATTGAAGAGCCGGTAAAAAGGGTAACTGGTGTTGCAAATGTCGAAGTAGGAGGGGGCCGGGAGAGAAAAATTTTGGTTGAGGCAGATCAATCGCGCTTAAAGGCGCATGCGGTAACTATGGATATGGTGATGTCCGCAATAGGCAGGAATAACCTTAATTTATTAGCGGGAGATTTTAAAAAAGAAGAAAATAAAATTTTAGTGAGAACAATAGGCGAATTTAAAAGCGTGGATGAAATAAAAAATATCGGAGTTTCAGTAACCCAGGGCGGTTCGATTATTAGGCTCAAGGATGTCGCCTCTGTGAAAGATTCATACATGGAGCCCATTGGTTTTGCTAGATTAAATGAAAGGCCGGTTGTTTCTCTTTATATCCAGAAGGAATCGACAGCAAACACAATTACTGTAGCTGCTAACCTGAGAGAAGAGCTTGATAGGGTCAAGAAACTGCTTCCCAAAGAAGTAGAAATGTTAACTACTTACGATCAGTCCCAGTTTATAAAAAAATCAATAGAAACCGTAAATATTTCGTTATTACAAGGCGCGCTTTTGGCGATTCTGATACTCTTATTATTTCTTACGGAACTAAAGAAAAAATATATTCTGCCCTTTTTTATATATATGGGTGTGATTTTATTTTCTCCCGTAAAGCTTTTATTTATAATAACTGTTATTACAACCATAGCGATAATATTTTTTAAGAGATTCCGGTTTGTGCTTATTATAGCTGTCTCAATTCCCATTTCAGTATTAATTACCTTTGGTATTATCTATATAATGAATTTAACAGGCGCCGTAAATATTACATTAAATATAATGACACTTACCGGCTTGGCCCTGGGAATCGGTATGCTTGTGGACAACTCGATAGTAGTGCTCGAGAATATATTTACGTACTGGGGAAAACCAATGGCACCGAAAGATATTGCCCAAAAGGCGTCAGAGGAGATGTCATTAGTGATAGTGGCGGGGACACTTACGACGCTGGTAGTATTTTTACCGGTTATGTTTGTTAATGTACAAACGAAATTACTCTATGGCGGCATAGCGTTAACTGTCACTCTTTCTCTTCTGGCCTCTTTGGTCGTAGCGCTTTCAGTTGTTCCGCTTATTGCTTCGCGCATGACAGAAGTAGCGAAGTCGGCAGAATGGATTAATGGGTTATATGCTGGTTATAGAAAGGCGGCTATTAAGGCATTAAGGCATAGATATGGCGTTATAATATTTGCATTCATAAGTTTTATTGTAGCTGTCATAATTTTTGGAAAGTTTGATAAAGAGTTTATTGCCTCTACAGCACAAAGCGACTTTACTATTTTTGTAAGATTGCCTACAGGCGCCAGGCCAGAAGTGACTGATTTGGCCTGTAAAAAAGGAGAAGAGGTTTTAAAAAAGATTCCGGAGGTTGAAACCGCTTCCAGCAGGGTTGAACCTTGGATGTCAAAGATATATGTGAAATTGGTGCCGTCCACTAAGCGAAAAAGGACTATAAAACAAGTTATAGATGCTATCCGTCAGGATACCGAGGGCATAAAATTATATTTTCCGCAAGATGAAAATGTCCAACAACCGTTTATATATTTCGAAGAGCCACAGGAAGTAGGCTCTAGAGAAATTGTTTTGGATGTGTATGGTTATGATTATAAGATCTTAAGGCAGATTGCAAATTCGATGGCAAGCAGAATGGATACGGTAAAAGGCTTAACAGATGTAAAGATCAGGATGAGAGAAGGTCGTCCCGAATTGGGTCTTAAGGTAAACAAACAAAAGGCCGCTTATTATGGATTGAGTGTTAATGAAGTTGCTTTAGCAGTCCACGGCCAAATGAGGGGTATGAGAGCGACATATTATCATACTAAAGGCAGGGAGGTTGAGACGGTAACAAGGCTTGATGAAAAATACCGAAAGACCTTTGAGGATGTAAGGCGGCTCATATTGCCCGCAAAAGAAGGATCTGACGTATTCGTAGGGCAAGTAGCGGATTTTAAATATGACTTAGGACCCAGCGAAGTATGGCGAAAAGGTAAGACACGCGTGATACAAATTACCGCTAATATTGGATCACTACCTTTAGGCAGGGCAGTAAAAGAGATAAAAAGGGTTACGAAAGATATAAAATTTCCCGAAAACTATTACTATAAATTCGGCGGTAATTACCAGGATATGGTTGAAAGCCAAAAACAATTTTTACCAACGGTGATGCTTATGCTTATCTTGGTGTATATGGTATTGGCAAGTTTATATGAGAGTTATACGCAACCTTTTATTATAATGGTATCGGTACCGTTAGCAATGATAGGAATAACGCTGTCTTTATTGATTACTCATACGACAGTAAGCATGGGTGTTGTTGTAGGCATAATTATGTTGGGAGGGATAGTTGTCAATAACGCTATTATTTTGATTGATAGAGTGAATTATTTACGCGTGAAAGGTGTAAATTCGGTGAAAGCTATTGTTTCATCGGGTCAAGGTAGATTAAGACCTATCCTTATGACTACGGTAACCACTATCTTAGGGCTTCTGCCAATGGCAATTGAAAGAAGCGAAAGCGCAAGCCTATGGTCGCCTTTAGCGATTACTGTCATAGGAGGCCTGACGAGTTCAACTATCCTTACTTTATTTGTTATTCCATGCATCTACGTGATAGGGGAAGATGTTAAATCGCAACTCGCAGATGTGCCTCCAAGGCAGTACTTGCGCTTAGGATTCAGAAAGTTATTTAAGTACGCCAGAAACCAATGAAATACAAAAATTTTACGCCGGGCAGGAAACAATTTGCTTCCAATACAGATATGTTAGCGCAACTTTTAGTAGGGGCATATATATTTTTCTTCGGCCTGATTTCAATATTAAAGTATCATTCTTTTAAATATGACGATTTTGACCTTGCTGTCCATGCCCAAACGCTTTACAATATTCTGCATGGTTCGATAGAAAGCTCGATATTAGGTGTGCCTTTCTTGGGAAATCATTTAAATTTTATATTATTCTTAGTAGCCCCTATATACGCGATATTTAAAAGCCCCATTACGTTGCTTTTACTGCAAACACTGGCCCTTGGTCTTTCAGCTTATCCAATATACCTAATTGCAAAAGAGCAGCTGCCAAAGAAATCAAGCCTTTTATTAGTATTCGCATATCTATTTTATCCATGCCTCGGCTATGTTAACTTGTATGAATTTCACCCGCCGGCGTTTGCCACTTTTTTTATTTCAGTAATGTTATATTCTATATATAAAGATAGGATTGGGTTATTCGCAATCTTTGCAATGCTGGCCTTATTGTGCCAAGAGAACATCCCGCTGGTAATCGTCCCCTTAGGCATTTATATGTTGATTCTAAAGAAACCTTTGAAATGGTGGTTGCCGACCATTATTATAGGCGCGTTATGGTTCTGGATAGATGCGTACAAGCT
>JAQTVG010000161.1 GCA_028706895.1 Candidatus Omnitrophota bacterium | reverse complement strand
TATCGGTATAACGCAAGGGGTCTCTCCTGAATTCTACCAACTCCCCCTTTAATATTAAATCCGCGTCTTGCGATTTCACGGGCCGCAGATTGCCGTCAAAAAGATATTTATTTGTAAGCGCCTTGGTAACATCTGTTTCCAGCATCGGCCTATAGAGCTTATATTTACTGTTGGCGTCGCCTTCTTTGGTAATATCTATTTTGTTAACGAACGGCACCACATATATCGTCTTGTATTTATTTGATATCATTGACCGCGTGGTATAGCCGCAGCCTGTCATGGAAAATAACAACGAGCAGCTGGTAAAAAATAAAATCAATTTCCCCGGAAAAATGCGATTTATCATTTTTTCTTCTCCAGTTCCTGTAATTTTTCAGATGCCTTTATCGCCCACGGGCTATTCGGGTATTTACTGATCACATCATTATAATAAATCCTGGCGGCATCAAACGCCTTTTGTTTCTCGTAGAAACGGGCGATACTATAATCGCTTGCTGCTTCTTTTTCATTTAACAGCTCTATATTCTTTTGAGCTTCGGCAGATAATACCGCGTCGGGATGCTCCTTGACAAATTCCTCAAACTTTTCTTTTGCTTCTCCTGCTGCGCCCTGGTCATATTGGGGCCCGCGGGATACGGCAGCACGGCAGGAAGCAATCTGAAATTTAGCCGGCGCTGCCCATTTGCTATCCGGGTAATTAGAGACTACTTTATTAAACGCGTCTTCCGCCTCGTAATACCGCAATACCCCTTTTAAAGCCAGGCCTAATTTGTATTGCGCCGCCGGCGCCAATGGGCCGTAGGTTGAATTCTCAATTACCTTGGTAAATATTTCTATAGCCGGGTTTTCTACGGGCAAAGACACGCCCATGACTTTGCGTTTTGCTCCTGACAGGAATTCTTCCCCGATTTTATACTCACGCTCAATAATCTGGGGAATCCTCTCTGAAAAAGGGTATTTATCAATTACCTTCTGGTATGCCAGGTAGGCATCATATATATTACCCTCCTCATCTTCTACCAGGCCGAGGTAATACTGGCCTTCTGCGGATTCAGCGGACTTGGGAAAAGCCTTGAGTAATTTCTTAAACTCGCGTTTTGCGTCATCATATTTCTTGGCGTCATAAAAATCCTTGGCAACATCAAACTGCTCTTTGGGGGTGGATTTTGCAGCGGTTTTAGGGTTTGTCCATTTGCCGGTCTTAGGTGTCCATATCCAGTAAGCGTATGCGGGGCTTGAGGATAAAACGAAGAAACTGATAATAAAAATTACGGCTATCCGTCTCATAATAAAGTAACTTTAACACAAGCGCATAAGTTTGTCAATCTAATAAAGATGGGTTAAGTTAAATAAACATAGGCATAGGGCAATTTAATCAGGAGGGCGTTGATATTGAGTAAAAGACTGACTACGAGTTCGCTGGTATAAGCAAAAAATGGCGCCAGGGGACGGCAGATAAGCTGCATAACTACCAGGCTAACGCCGCATAAAGTGGCTAAAGAAGCAAGAGGCACAATAAATATATTGGCCAAAACGGTTACAGGAGAAATTACCCTGAAATAATACGCTATTAACCCCGCTGTCCCTAACCAGGCTGAAAAAGAAACAAGGAACCCTTCAGCCAAAAACTTTACATATCCTGCCTTTAAGGCCTTTTCGGGAATAAATAGCCTGAGTTTTGGGTATATCCAGACTATGGAAATAACGCTTACAAAAGAAAGCTGAAAGCCTATATCAAATAATTGCCGCGGGTTAACCGCCAAAATACATATGGCGGCCAAAGCGCAGGAATTATAAATATCCGCTTCTCTTCTGATTAAATAGGCGAACATGAAAAATATCGCCATTATTGTTGCCCTTACTACCGGCGTAGATGCTCCGGTCATAAAGCAATAAATAATTATCAAAGGGCACGCTATATAAAAACGCGCGGCCCTGGGAACCCGCGCTAACCTTAAGGATAAAATGATTATAGAGGCGACTAAAGCTACATTAAAACCGCTGACTACTAATATATGCACCGTGCCTGTTTTCATCATAGAATTATTTACCAACGCAGGAATTTTGCTTTTTTCTCCCAGTATCATGGCGCCAAGTATTGCGGCCGGCACAAAAGAAACGTGTTTAAAAATGGTTTCCAGTATTCCCTCTTTTAACTGTAATGCCAACCGTTTTAAAATAAACCCCCTATTTTGTTTTAGCCTGGTAACCGCATAAGCTGTCTTTACGTTCATTATGGAAAAAATATTCTGATTATATAAAAAATCTCTATAGCTTTGCCGGCTGGTACTGCCAAACCTAAAAGGCCTAAACAGATTGCCGCGAAGAACCACCTCTTCTCCATAACCTAAGCCCTTTAACCGCGCACAGGCAAAAGGCAAATTTTTATTAGAGCGTATACGCACAAGTATATTGCCAGAGGTATTGTATTTAAACTTATCAATTTGTACTTCCTTGGCTTTCAATATAAATGAAATCAGGTTGTTTTGGAATAAAGGCTGGCTATTAACTATCCCCTTTACCGTCTGGGTGGAGCTACTTTTATATAAAATGAACCTGGAAATATGGCTCCTGGACAATATTTGGTAGTTCCGGCACAGGCTTATAGCAAAGAAAAATATGAGCAGGCATAAAGATACATTAAATATCAATTCTCTCTTAAGCAATAACAAGCTAAGCAGCAGGAATACGAACGCGACAACATAAACTAATAAAAAAGGAAGCCTCACCCGGAAAGTTACAAATATACCCAAGCAAAAAATAAGTACAAATATTACCAAAGGCCTCTTCGTTAAATTACTCAACATAAAATAAATCTTTCAGTTTCTCGTATCTGTGGTCTCCTATCCCCTTTATCTGTTTTAATTCTTCTATATCTTTAAATGGGCCATGGGCATCCCGGTAAGCCATTATGCTGTTTGCCAACTTTGGCGTAATGCCGGAGGCGCCAAACATATCTTCAGGGCTGGCCTTATTTATGTTTATTTTAGTAATACGGTTATCTACCTGAATAAACTGCGTGATACGGGAATTAATTTTCGTGGCGAAATTTACACCTATACCTACCAGGCCCACGCCGAATAAAAATAATATAAGCCGGCGCTCCTGCGCAGTAAAAGCAAACATAAAAAAATCCCTCCTTCCGCTTTAATAGACGCAAAAAAAGGGAAAATCTAACAGGTTTTTATCTGACTGCGTATTTGACGCCTTGGGAGGGTACACTTTCCCGATTAGGTTGGAAGACGTCTCCTGATTGACCTGGAAAGCGTCTCTAATTATATGACGATATTAACGAGTTTTTTGGGAACAACGATGAAATTTCTAACAACCTGGCCCTGGATCCAGGATTTTACTTTATCGTCATCAAGGACGAATTCTCTTAACTTCTGTTCACTTATATCGATGGGCACTTCAATTTTAGAGCGTAATTTACCATTTATCTGGATAGGCATAACAATAA
>JAQTVG010000010.1 GCA_028706895.1 Candidatus Omnitrophota bacterium | reverse complement strand
ATGGTTGCCTTGGCCTTTTGGGCCAACACAATATCTCTTTGCACTCTTTCGTACTCCGATTCGGAAGGTATGCCTCTTAAACCAAGCCTCGTAGAAATAACCCCCAGGTTGACCACACCGCAATTAGATAAAGACTTATTTTCGCAATGGGAAATTACCGGGACATCACATTCTTTGGCTTTTTTAAGAGCCCTGAGCATAATTTCGCCATTATCTACAGAGGCGCCATCGTCGGAAATCGCTACAGCGCCTTCCTTTTTTAATTTAGCAATATCAACTAACTCCTGTCCCAGGCGCTCTTTTGTAATTGCCGCGCAGATAAAAACATTTGCCCTGGCAGTCTTATCAATAATAGCCTTTAAAAATTGAGCGCTATCCGCGCAGTCAATGGCCGGCTGCGTATTCGGCATAGCCAAGACGCTCGTCACTCCGCCTTTTAACGCCGCCTTTGTTCCTGTGGCAACGGTCTCCTTGTCTTCTCTGCCGGGTTCCCTTAAATGTACGTGCATATCTACAATGCCCGGCATTACTATTTTATCTTTGGCATCAATTATCTTATCGGCCGCAGCACTAATATTTTTAGCTACCCGCGATATCTTATTATTATCCACTAATATATCAAAAGGCCCGTCAATATTATTGGCAGGGTCAATTACGCGCCCGTTTTTAATCAGTATTTTCATGGCTGATATTCTCGTTGGCCTGCGCTGCCAGAAAGAGCGCTGCCATTCTTACGGCAATACCGTTAGTGACCTGTTCTAATATAACGGAGTTTGGGCCATCGGCGATTTCGCTGGAGATTTCAATCCCGCGGTTAAGAGGCCCTGGATGCATAACTATAATACCTTTCTTGGCTTTCTGAAGCCTTTCTTTAGTAATGCCGAAATGCCTGAAATATTCCAGCTGCTGGGGAAAAGCGTTCTGCGCATCGCGCTCAAACTGCATTCTAAGGACATTCACCGCGTCGGCGTCGGCCAATGCCTCATCTATATCGCTTGTTACTTTAACGCGCATCTGGCCAATGGCAGGAGGAATGAGCATTTTGGGCGCGCAAACCGTTACATTGGCGCCTAACTTGGTTAACCCCCAAATATTTGAGCGCGCAACCCGTGAATGCGCGATATCCCCCACTATGCTTACATTTAACCCTTCAATCCTGCCCAATTTTTCCTTTAAGGTAAACATATCCAGAAGCGCCTGGGTAGGATGTTCATGCCAGCCATCGCCTGCGTTAATGACGCTTGCGTGCACATTACGCGCCAGCATTGCGGCCGCCCCTGAATAATTGTGCCTTATTACGATGATATCTACTTTCAAGGCCTCAATATTTTTGCCCGTATCAATCAAGGTCTCGCCCTTGCGGACGCTGGATGTCTCAGAAGCAATGTTGATCACATCCGCGGATAAACGTTTTGCCGCGATTTCAAAAGATACCCTTGTCCTCGTGGAGGGCTCATAAAATAAATTCACTACCGTCTTGCCGCGAAGCGCGGGCACTTTCTTGATTTCACGGGTAGAGACCTCTTTAAATGATTCTGCAGTAGATAAAATCAATTCTATCTCTTCTTTGTTTAAATCATCTAACCCCAATAAATCTTTTTTAGTCCATGCTCCGGGCATTTAGTCCTTCTCCACGATAACTACTTCATCGCAGCCATCTACCTCGGCAAGGCGCACTTCTACGGTTTCCTTCTGGGAAGTAGGGACGTTTTTGCCTACATAATCTGCGCGCACAGGTAATTCCCTGTGCCCCCTGTCCACAAAAACCGCTAATTGTATGGACTTGGGCCTGCCTAAATCTACTAATGCGTCCAGCGCCGCCCTTACAGTCCTGCCAGTATAGAATACATCATCTACAAGAACGATATTCTTACCGGTAATATCAAACCCTATCTCTGTTTTATGTACCAAGGGCTGCTGCGCAATTAATGTCAAGTCGTCACGATACAAAGTAATATCAAGCACCCCTACCGGTACAGTTGCCTTATCTATCGCCTCAATGCAATCGCCCAGGCGTTTTGCCAGGTATGCGCCGCGGTTACGTATCCCTATGAGGCATAAATCCTGCGTGCCTTTATTTTTTTCTAAAATTTCGTGGGCGATACGCATTAGTATCCTGGCGATAGCATCTTTATCTAATAATTTGGCTTTTTCTTTCATCCAGCCTCAATAAAAAACCCAACCGCTTCTTATTATTGCAGTTGGGTTGATAGTCTCTGTATATTCGTACTTCATTTTCCTTCCCTTGCCAGTTTCTCAAGAACTGGCTTAAAGGCCTCTTTACATCTTTTATAATATATCATTTAATTTTTGATTTGTCAAGATTAAACTATATAACTATTACAAATTCGCCACGGGGTTTTTGCGCCTTAAGCTCTTCCATGATATCTTTTGCGCTGCCCCGCTTTACTTCCTCAAATTTTTTAGTCAACTCCCGCGCGCACACGATTTCCTTATCACCCAAGACATCCTGGATATCCTCCAGGGTTTTAAGAATCCTGTGGCAGGATTCATAAAAAATAACGGTATAATCAAGCGCCATCATTTTTTTTAGATGATTCTTCCTGGCCAATGGCCCGCGGGGAAGGAACCCTTCAAATATAAATTTATGCGCCGGCTTTCCGGAAAGAACCAGGGCGTTAACAAAAGCTGCCGGGCCGGGAATAAAAGTTAACCCGATATTGTTTTTGATGGCCAAATTAATAATATTGTACCCGGGGTCAAGAATGCCTGGTGTGCCGGCGTCCGAAACCAGGGCGACGGATTTACCCGCCTTGAGCACCTGGATGATGTATTCTCCTTTAGTGATTTTATTATGCTGAAAATAACTTGTGGTGGGTGCCTTAATGCCGTAATGATCCAGTAAAATCCTGGTGTGCCGCGTATCTTCGCAGGCAATTAAATCAACGGATTTTAATACTTCAATAGCGCGAAAGCTTATATCTTTGAGGTTACCGATAGGGGTTGCTACAATATATAACATTATTCCACGGTTACAGACTTCGCTAAATTGCGCGGCTGGTCTACGTCGCAGCCGCGTTTTACTGAAATGTGGTATGCTAATAGCTGCAACGGCAGAGCCACTATTAACGGAGAGAAGAATTCATTGACGCGCGGTATATATATAACTTCTTTGGTTAATTCTTTTATATCATCATCGTCGCTGGCGATGTCAATAATTTTACCCCGGCGGCTGCGTATCTCCTGGATATTGGAAATCATTTTTTCGTAAATATTGGATTTGGGGGCAATACACACTACTGCCCTGTATTCGTCAATTAAGGCAATAGGGCCGTGCTTCATCTCTCCGGCAGCGTAACCTTCAGCCGGTATATACGAAACTTCTTTTAATTTCAGTGCTCCTTCAAGAGCCGAAGGATAATTTACATTCCTGCCTAAGAACAAAAACGAACCGAAGTGCGAATGCCGGTGAGCAATTCTTTCAATTGCATCCTGGTCATCCAAAACTTTTTTTTGCAGCTGCGGGCAGTTTTTTAAAATACCGGAGAACTTACCTATCTGATCACGGCTTAATGTTTCTTTTAAGCCCGCCAGGTAAAGAGCTAATAAATAAAGAATCATCAGCTGCGCCGTATAAGCCTTGGTAGAAGCAACGCCAATCTCAGGCCCGGCGTGAGTGTAGATTACACCGCTACATTCCCGCACAAGAGTAGAGCCCAAAACATTACATATAGCCAGGGTAAGCGCGTCTTTTTTCTTAGCCTCGCGCACTGCTGCCAGGGTATCCGCAGTTTCTCCGGATTGGCTAATAGCAATTACCAGCGTGTCTTTTGTAACCAGGGGGTCGCGATAACGGAATTCGCTGGAGACATCCACGCTTACAGGCAATTTGCAAAGCTCTTCTATTATGTATTTTCCGCACACGCCCGCGTGATATGCTGTTCCGCAGGCGACAATTGTAATATTTTTTTTGTTTTTCAACTGCTCCGCGGGTATCTGCAGATCCTCAAAGATTATCTTATCATCTCCTTTTTTCAGGGCGATATTGACAAGATTTTCCGTAATCCCGGGCTGCTCGTTAATCTCCTTAAGCATAAAGTGGTCATATCCCTGCTTTTGCGCCTGATCAACATCCCAATTCAGGCGCACAGAGTTTTTGGCTACGCTTTCGCCGCTTAAATCAATGACCCTAAAACTATTTTTATCCAGGACAACTATCTCTTTGTCATCTAAGAAAATAATCTCTTTGGTGGCGTCCAAAATCGCAGGCGCATCCGAGGCAAGAAAATTCTCGTTCTTGCCTAAACCCACAATCAGGGGGCTGCCTAAGCGCGCGCCGACGAGCTTAAGCGGTTCTTTTTGAGAAACCACGGCTACAGCAAAAGACCCCTCTAGTTTTAATAACGCCTTTCTTACGGCATCTTCCAGAGGAGTGCTGTTACGATAGAATTTTTCAATTAAATGCACAATTACTTCGGTATCGGTTTGGCTGGAAAACTTATGGCCTTCCCTGATAAGCTCATTCTTTAACTTCGCGTAGTTTTCAATTATGCCATTATGAACAATGGCAATTTCGCCTTTGCAATCGCTGTGGGGATGGGCATTAACCTGATTTGGCGCGCCGTGTGTAGCCCAACGGGTATGGGCTATGCCGACGCTGCCGGTAAGCGGTTTTTTACGCAGGAGGTTTTCCAGGGCGCTGATTTTGCCCTCAGATTTTCTGATAGACAGGGCATTTTTTCCGGATAAAAGAAGGGCCATACCGCTTGAATCATAACCGCGGTACTCCAGGCGCTTCAGGCCATTAAGCAGGATTTCCTGGGCAGGCCTTTCACCAACATAACCAATTATTCCGCACATAATATTACTGTGATTTTAACGTCCCCAACCGGATTTGAACCGGTGTCGAAAGCTTGAAAAGCTTTTGTCCTAGACCAGGCTAGACGATGGGGACAAAAATTTTATTCTTCTTCGGCGATTACATGAGCGACGCAAGAGACTTGATCCTTGCCTTGCAATTTAATCAGGCGCACACCCTGCGCAGACCTTCCGGTTGTGCGGATATCTTTTACAGCGCAACGCAAGAACATGCCATTTTGGGTGATTACCATAAGCTCGTCGTTATCACTGACTGTTTTTAAAGTAACTGCCTCTGCGTTTTTATCGGTAACTTTTATGTTAATAATACCCTTGCCGCCGCGGCTGGTAAGGCGGTACTCTTCCGCAGGCGTGCGTTTGGCAAAACCAAGTTCTGTAACTGTTAAGACTGTCGTGTCTTTCTGGGCAAGCACCATTCCGATTACTTCGTCTTTCTTGGCCAAAGATATGGCGCGTACTCCGCCAGCCTGTCTGCCCATATCCCTCACTTTACTTTCAAGGAACCTTATGGCCTTACCCTGGCGCGTGCCTATAAGCAATTCCTGCTTTCCGTCGGTTAATTCAACGCCTATAAGCTCATCGCCCTTATCCAGCGTAATGCCGATAATGCCTGCCTTGCGCGGATTGGCGTAGGCATCAAGCTTGGTCTTTTTTATCTGGCCAAGCTTGGTGACCATAACCAGGTATTTATCTTCGGAAAATTCCTTGACCGGGACAGTAGAACTGATTTTGGAACCGGATTCCATTTGCACAAGATTAATTATTGCCTTGCCCTTAGAGGTGCGGCTTGCCTGCGGAATCTCATAAACCTTAAGCCAGTGCACCTGGCCTTTGTCCGTAAAAATCAACAGGTAATCTTTGGTGGAGGCGACAAAAAGATGCTCAATAAAATCTTCCTCCTTTACCTCGGCCCCGCTTGCTCCGGTGCCGCCGCGCTTCTGCTTGCGATATGCGCTTACCGGCAGGCGTTTGATATAACCGCCGTGGCTTATTGTAACGACAACGTCCTCCTCAGCGATTAAATCTTCCACCTCAAGTTCTTCTACCTCGCCGACAATTTCAGTCCTGCGCTCATCGCCGTATTTTTTCTTCAGGTTCTCCAACTCTTCCTTAATAATGCCCTCCACTTTCTTTTCGGAAGCAAGTATGGCTTTACATATCTCTATTTTTTTGAGCAATTCCGCATATTCGGCATCAATTTTGTCGCGCTCCAGGGCTGTAAGCCGCTGCAACTGCATCTCCAATATCGCCTGCGATTGAATCTCTGAAAGGCCAAACTCTTTCATCAGGCGCTCTTTGGCATTTTCTGTATTCTTGGAAGTTTTGATTACCTTTATAATGCGGTCAATAAACTTCAGGGCTATTTTTAATCCTTCCAATATATGCGCCCTCTTTAAAGCCTTGTCTAATTCAAACTGCGTCCTGCGGCGGATAATTACCTTGCGATGCTCGATATAATATTCCAGCACCTGGTGCAAGTTCAGGACCTTGGGCCGGTTTTCTACCAGCGCCAACATAATAATGCCAAAAGTAGTTTCCAGTTGCGTGTGTTTGAATAACTGGTTTAAGATAATCTGCGGCTCAACATCGCGCTTTAACTCAACCACAATGCGCATACCCTCTTTATCGGATTCATCGCGGATGTCGGAGATACCCTCTATTTTTTTATCGTCTACCAAACCCGCAATGGCTTCAATAAGAGCTGCTTTTTGAATCTGGTATGGAATTTCTGTAATAACAATCAGGTCTTTCCCGTTTTTCTGGTGTTCGACGGTGGCGCGCGCCCTCACCAAGAGCTTGCCCTTGCCTGTTGTATACGCATCTTTTATCCCGCCCTTGCCACAGATAACTCCTCCCGTCGGGAAATCCGGGCCTTTTACATAACGCATCAAGTCCTTGATTTCTGCTTCGGGATGGTCTATGAGATAGATAATTGCATCAGCAACTTCATTTAAATTATGCGGCGGGATATTGGTTGCCATGCCTACGGCTATACCGCTTGAACCGTTCACCATGAGGTTCGGCAACGCGGCAGGCAACAATAGCGGCTCTTTTAACGACGCGTCAAAATTAGGGCCGAAGTTAACCGTATCTTTATCAATATCGGCCAGCATATCGTCGCTGATAGCGGAGAGGCGCGCCTCGGTGTAACGCATGGCAGCAGCTGCATCTCCATCGACAGACCCAAAGTTGCCCTGGCCGTCAACCAGCGGATACCGCAGGGAAAAATCTTGCGCCATCCTGACAAGGGTATCGTAAACCGCAACATCCCCGTGGGGGTGGTATTTACCCAAAACCTCTCCGACGATACGGGCACATTTTTTATAAGGCTTGCTGTGGTCAAGATTAAGCTCCTGCATAGCATAAAGAATCCTGCGATGCACTGGTTTTAAACCATCGCGCACATCTGGCAGCGCGCGGCCGACGATAACGCTCATTGCGTAATTCAAATAAGAATCCTTTACTTCGGATTCTATGGAAACCGGGATTATTTTTTCATTTCGTGTGTACACTTTTTTCGCTCCATTAGATATCTAAGTTTTTAACTTGGTGTGCATAATTTTCTATAAATTCCCGCCGCGGCTCCACCTGGTCTCCCATGAGAGTTGTAAATATCTCCTCCGCACCCGCCGCATCATCTGAGGTCACTTGCAAAATAGTGCGTTTTTCCGGGTCCATAGTAGTCTCCCATAATTGCTGCGGGTTCATTTCTCCGAGGCCTTTATATCTTTGGATATGCATGCCTTTTGCAGCCATCTCTTTTATATACCCCAGCACTTCCGCCAAAGAAAAAAGATCCTTATCCTCTTTTTCATTTTTAATGCGGTATAGGGCTTTCATTTTTTTACCCGTGTCTTTAGCAGCCAGGTCTTTTACTGCGCCGGCCTCTGCAACATAAGTAGCTATTTCCAAACCCAGTTTCTCTATCTTGGCCACTACCTGCTCTATTTCTTGCGCTTCAAAGAGTTCCAAAACATCCTGTTCTGTTTCTTTACCTTCTTTTTCTGTAAAACTCGCCAGTTCTTTATCGGTATAAAAAAAGTGGTCTTTTGTCTCCACTTTCACCCTATAAATTGGCATTTTTTTGGTCTTTGGGTGCCTAAATTGCAAATATTCTGCTAAATTTACTCCCTTTTTACCTAAAATCCTGCCTAGCTTGTCTAATTCAACAAGCAAAAACAAAAGATCTTTAAATTGATTGTCGGTAAAAACCTGCTTGTCTTTAAGGCGGACAAACTGGTGGCCTTCCCTGCCTAAATCTAAAAGCAACTCATCCATTTGTTGTTCAGTCTGAATATATTCTTCTCTCTGCCCTCTTTTTATCTTATAGAGCGGCGGCTGCGTGATATAAACAAAGCCTCCTTTTATAAGTTCGGGCATCTGGCGATATAAGAGAGTTAACAAGAGTGTGCGTATGTGCGAGCCGTCTATATCAGCATCGGCCATGAGCATTAATTTATGGTAACGCAGTTTAGTTATGTCAAATTCTTCGCCAACCCCTGTGCCCAAGGCGGTAATGATGGTGCGTATTTCTTCGTTAGATAAAATTTTATCTAACCTGGCTTTTTCCACGTTTAATATTTTACCTTTTATCGGTAATATCGCCTGGAAGCGCCTATCTCTGCCCTGCTTGGCCGAACCGCCGGCTGAGTCGCCTTCCACGATGTACAATTCACACAAAGCAGCGTCTCTCTCTGAACAATCGGCAAGTTTCCCGGGCAGGCCCGCGCCTTCTAACGCCCCTTTTCTGCGCGTTAATTCCCTTGCTTTACGCGCGGCTTCGCGCGCGCGCGAAGCGACAATTACCTTGTCTATAATTTTATTGGCGATTGACGGGTTTTCCTCAAAGTACCCTGCCAAAGCATCTAAACTCGCCGAAGCAACCAGGCCTTCTACTTCGGAATTACCCAACTTTGTTTTGGTCTGTCCTTCAAACTGGGGATTCGGCACTTTCACGCTTACAACCGCGGTCAGGCCTTCGCGCACATCATCTCCGGTAATACCAATCTCGTCTTTAATTAAATTCTTGCTCTTGGCGTACTGATTTATCGCGCGGGTAAGCGCGGATTTGAATCCGGACAAATGCGTGCCACCCTCAACGGTATTGATATTATTCGCGAATGAAAACAGGGTCTCTGAGTAGCCGTCGTTATACTGCAGGGCCACTTCAATAATGATATCGTCCTGCGACTTCTGAAAATAAATCACCTTGCTGTGTAAAGGATTCTTATTTTTGCTCAGGTATTCTACAAACGAGACTACCCCGCCGGCAAATTCAAAGACCGCTTCTTTGTCCGTGCGCTCATCGGCCAGTTTTATTTTAAGGCCCTTATTCAAAAAAGCCAGCTCTCTTAAACGCTGGGATAATATATCGTAAGAAAAATCCGTGTTGGGAAAAATTGTTTTGTCCGGCTTAAAAGTGACTTTTGTGCCGGTCGAATTGCTTTTGCCTATAACTGTAAGCTTTGATACGGTCTTGCCGCGTTCATAGCGCTGATGGTAAATCTTGCCGTCTCTTTTGACTTCTACTTCCAGCCAATCAGATAAGGCATTGACGACGCTTACGCCTACGCCATGTAAACCACCGGACACTTTATAGACCCTATGATCAAATTTACCTCCGGCGTGCAGGGTTGTCAGGGCAACTTCAACTGCCGGTTTCTTTTGCGTTTTGTGCATATCCACGGGTATGCCGCGGCCGTTATCCGTTACACTGACGCTGTTATCAGAATGAATCACCGTCTCAATGTTATTGCAATAACCCATCAGGCTCTCATCCACGCTATTGTCCACCACTTCATAAACCAAGTGATGTAACCCGCGTATAGATGTATCGCCGATATACATGGCCGGCCGGCGCCTTACCGCTTCAACGCCTTCCAGGACCTGAATAGTGGTAGCGTCGTAAACTTTATCCTTGCCCGATTCTTGCGCGCGCGGCGGATTATCTAACTTATCGGGTTTCAATGTTTTTTTCTCTGCTTGTTTCTTTTTCATTTAGATTTCTCCGATATAAAAATGAATATCTTTTATGTCTTTGGATTTCTTACACAATTTTTCCAGCAGTTTTGGTTTTTGTAAATTCAGCTGATAAAGCCAGGCGGATGAATCTACCGTTATGCCTAAAACACCTTTATGCAAATACCGGAATTTTGTGTGCACCAGCTCTTTCCTGTGCAATGCCTGCTTTAACAAAAATTCCGGTGAATCTTTGGCTTGTTTCTTTTCCTTAAGCCCTTTTAAAACACCCGCGACTACATCTTTTATTGTTTGCATTTAACTCAAACGCATGGGTAATACGATATAAACATACCCATCAATCCGTAAAACGCCCGGTTTTTCAGTATCGGTCAATTCAAACGCTACCTTGTCTTCTTTTAGGTTTTTTAAGACATCTATTAAATAATTAGGATTAAAGCCGATGGCGATTTCTTTGCCCTGGTATTCCATAGATATTTCTTCCCTGGACTCGCCAACATCAGGGGTAGACTTGGAAACAACCAATTTATTTTTAAAGACTTCCAGTTTGACCGCCTGGTAATCAGGCGTGGAAAGCAAAGCCGCCCTTTTTACGGCTAATAAGAAATTTTCACGGTTGACGTTTACTTTATTCTCCGCGGCAGGCGGAATAACCTGTTGATAATCAGGAAATTCCCCCTCTATGAGGCGTGAAATAATTACAGCCGCACCCAAATCAAATAATGCCTGATTATTGCCCAGCAACATTGATAATTCCCCCTCATCCTGAAGGTTACGGTTTAGTTCCTGGATTGTTTTAAGAGGGACGATGAGCTGCAGGTCTTTTTCAGTGTCCTGCTTCAGTTTCCTTTCTATGATTGCCAGGCGTTTGCCGTCAGTGGCCACAAGAGTTAATTTATTCTGGTTAATTTTAAACAAGATGCCGTTTAATATGTATCGCGTTTCATCAAGAGATACCGCAAAAGATGTAAGCGTTAACATCTCTTTTAAAACAGGCTGTTCTATTTTAATTACTCCCCCTTCTTTAAATTCAGGTAATTTCGGGAAGTCCTCGCAAGGCAACCCCATAATCTTAAACTGGCAGGATTTGGTTTCAATGATAACCAAGTTGTTTTTTTTGGTGTTAATACTTACACTATCATCCGGCAACTCCTTAATAATATCCCCAAATCTTTTAGCCGGTATGGTTATTATGCCAGGCTCCTGGATATCCACAGGAACCGCACAACTTATACCGATATCTAAATCAGTGGCAGTTAACTTAAGTTTACTTTGCTGGGCATCAATTAATATGTTGGATAGTATTGGTAATGTGGATTTTGAGGAAATGACGTTCTGTACTTTTTGAATACCATTCAACAAAGTATTCTTTTCCACTTCAAGTTTCATTGAATACTCCTTTTATTATTAGAGTAAATAATAACATAATATTAATAATAGTATAGAGATTTGTTTCTGTTGAAATATTCTTAACCCCTTTGATCATTACGCAATTACGTTTATTTTATTCTCTGGATAACCCTGTATTAATATGGGGATTTATTGTTGAATAACCTGGATAACTCGCTCGATCCTTTCCTTTAATGGCCCGCCCTGTTGAAAATCTTCTTTAATTTTATTATATGAATGTAAAACCGTGGTATGGTCTTTACCTCCAAAAAAATCCCCTATCTCTGGCAGGGATAAATCAGTTAATTCCCTACTTAGATACATCGCTATTTGCCTGGGCAGGACTATGTTTTTATTCCGCCGCTTTAGTTTTATTTCTTGTAACGATACCCCGAATTCTTCAGCAACACAGCGCTGTATAAAATCAACTGTTATGAGTTTTTTAGGTTCTTTTAAAAGGTCTTTTAAAACCTCTTTAGCTAAATCCAGGGTTATGGATTTTTCTTCCAATAAAGAATAAGCTATGATACGTATAAGCGCACCCTCCAGTTCCCGGACATTGGTTTTAATAAGCTGGGCGATAAAAAATATTACGTCATCAGGCACTGATACCGGTTCACGCTCTATTTTTTTCTTTAGTATGGCCACCCGCGTCTCCAGATCCGGTGGCTGTATATCTGTGGTTAGCCCCCATCCGAAACGCGACACAAGGCGGTCTTGCAGGTTTGCTATTTCCTTGGGGGGCCTATCCGAAGAAATAATAATTTGTTTGTGCGCGTCGTATAATGTATTGAAGGTATGGAAAAATTCTTCCTGGGTTGATTCTTTGCCGGCGATAAAATGGATATCGTCTATAACCAGTATATCCGTGTTCCTGTATTTTTGCCTGAATGCAGGCGTCGAGCGGTGTTGGATAGCTTCTATTAGTTCATTTGTGAACCTTTCCGACGTCATGTAGCATATTTTAAGATTGCCTCCTGCTTTCACTTTAGCGTGGTGGCATATTGCCTGAATAAGGTGTGTCTTGCCCAATCCTACCCCCCCGTATATAAATAAAGGATTATATGCTTTTGCCGGGGATTCTGCCACGGCTAAAGAATAGGCGTGGGCGTGGCGATTTGAAGGCCCGATGATAAAATTTTCAAATGTATAACGCGGGTTAAGGCCAAAAACATCCCTGGTGTCTTTGGGTTTTACCTGAGATTGTTGTGGGGCCGCGTGTTCAGGCTTGGCTTGGGAGCTGGTCTCTAAATTAACCCGCAGCTCCTGCTTGGTGAATTTGGCTACCGCATCTTGTATTGCGGATAAATAATGCTTTTCTATCCAGTCCCTGAAAAAGTTATCAGGCGCGCCGAGAGTCAGGGCATGGTCACCCTGTTGTTTTGCCTTTAAGGGCAAAATCCAGGTTTCAAAAGTAGTGGTGCCCAGGCTCTCCCGCAGGTAACCTTTTGCCTTATCCCAAGCTTCTTGTGTATTGGCCATATTTATATGCGTCGTGAAAGCACAAAGCCAGATTTAGATTATTAACAACTTATTAACAACTTTAATAACTCTGTGCAATATTATACCAAAGAGGCGTAAGACTTCAAGAATAAAAAACACCCTTTTTGACGCCTGGTTCTTTAAGTTCTTCCAGAAATGCAGAGCTTAAAACCTTAGGCGGGCTTCATTATACAATATTTTTTTAATTGGTCAACAAATAAATTTACACACATAGTTTCGGGCGCAATTTTGTGAGCACGGCAAGCCGCGTGTCCGGTGTTTATTCTTTGTCTTGACCGGCAAGCCATCCTATTATATAATAATTTTTCAAAAGTTATGTTGACTTAACCCGAACCTGTGTTATAATTGAAAAACTATTCGCATAGCCGGGAATAGGGCTTTTTTATCTTTAGCGCCTGGCTAGCGCGCATTTTTATGAAAGGTAGCAATAATAAGGGATACCGACGATGAAAAAACATTTAAAGACGCCCACAAATATCGTAGGCAAGCGAAAACAGGGTTTCCGCAGCAAGATGGCCCGCAAGGCCGGCAGGAAGGTTTTAAAACGCAGGCGCCAAAAAGGCAGAAGAAGACTTTCTCTTTAATGTTACAGAGAATAGCATTAAAGCTTCTCAGTGTGTACCAGAATTATATCCGGATAATGCTGCCTTCGTCCTGTCGTTTTGTACCCAGCTGTTCTGAATACACCAGAGAAGCGATTTTGAAATTCGGGTTTTTTAAGGGGATAGCCAAAGGCGCTAAAAGGTTATTACGTTGCCACCCCTTTTCAGGCAAAAGCGGTTACGATCCACTGAGTTAACTATGGAAAAACGCTTATTTTTAGCTATAGCTTTAGCACTACTTATTTTATTAAGCTGGTCTGCTTTTGTTTCTAAGACGCAACATATTGATAATAAAGCAGTTGTGTCAAAAGAACCACTCAAAGCCAGTCTTGCGCCCACACAAACTACAATAATTCCAACAAAAACACAGGAGCCTCCACCTGTGTCTTTATTTAAATTCTCCCAGAAAGAGTTTGATATTCTTTTTATAGAATCCCAAGCAGCGATTAAAGAAGTGGTCTTTAAATCATATCAGAATTACGCCTTTCCATTAAAATACGGCTTTTTGACAGGAGATCCCGGCCTAATATTTCAAAAAAGGAGTGTTACTGATAAAGAGATTGATTTTGTTTACAGAGATAAGAATAAAGAGATTATTAAACGCTTTATTTTCTCTAAATCTAAGTATAACATAGAGTTAGAAGTTAATGTCCAAAACTTAACAAATGTACAATTTAATATAGATTTGCCTTTAATCTTAGGCGTATTGAATTTAAATGGAGACCAGGCCCAGGCGCAATTAAGAGATGCTACTTTTGTTAACCAAGATAAAATAATGCATTTTAATCTTCGTAAGGATGTAACCCTGGGGGACATTAAATTTATAGGATTACGAGATCATTATTTTTGTGCCATTGTTGAGCCGGCCCTGAAGAACTATACTGGCTTTGTTAAAAAATTAGATGCCAAGGAATCAGAA
>JAQTVG010000160.1 GCA_028706895.1 Candidatus Omnitrophota bacterium | reverse complement strand
TTGTGGTGCCGCCGTCGTTAGATTCGCTTTTAGGCAGGATTACCGGACGCTGCAGCCAGACTAAAGAAGAAGAGGTGCGCCGCAGGCTGGAATTGGCCAAGAAAGAGTTATTGGCCGCGGGGGATTACGATTATTGCATAGTAAATAAGGATTTGAAGCAGGCGACAAAGCAATTACAGGGCATTATATTAAAAGAAATCGTGTGTTTTAAAAACAGTAAGGAGTGAGAGAGCATATGGTATACGTAGCGCTGGAAAATATGTTGGATAAGAGCGACTATTCCGTCTTTAAGCTGGTGATCCTTGCTTCAAAAAGAGCTTTAGAAATTGCCGAAGGCCAGCCAAAGCTTGTTGAGACGGATTCTTCAATCAAGCCTTCTACCACAGCATTATTTGAAATAGCCGCGAACAAGATTTGTTATAAAGTTCCAAAGTCTTAAAGAGTAATTTTATGGCTAAAATAAAAAATATTATTTTAGGAGTAACGGCGAGCATTGCTATATATAAAGCGTGCGATATTGTGCGCCGGTTGAAAAAAGACAGGTATTTGGTTACGGTAATTTTGACGCGGGAAGCGGAAGAATTTATTAAGCCGGCGCTTTTTCAGAGCCTTTCCGGCAATAAAGTATACCGCGGCCTCTTTGATGAACCCGATGACTGGGATATAGAACATGTGGCATTGGCAGAGAAGGCGGATTTAGTCTTGATTGCTCCGGCGACTGCCAATATTATCGGTAAAATCGCCGGCGGTATTTGTGACGATTTATTAACCTGCGTATGTTGTGCAACGCGCGCGCCGGTTTTCATAAGCCCTGCGATGAACGAGAATATGTATAAGAACCGTATCGTGCAGGAGAACGTTAAGAGGTTAAAATCTTTTGGCTATAGATTTATCGAACCTGTAAAAGGAAGGCTTGCTTGTGGAGTTGTAGGCATGGGCTGCCTGGCTGAGGTTGATACCATAATTAAAGAAGTTAAAAAGATTCTTTGAGATTTGGCGACGTAGCCAAGTGGCAAGGCAGTTGTCTGCAAAACAACTATTCAGCGGTTCGAATCCGCTCGTCGCCTCCAGATATATGCCAAATAAACGCAAAGAATTAAAAATTGAAGGAGCGAATCTTTGGTATCTGGTGGGGTTGATTGCCACAGATGGTTGTTTATGTACGGACGGAAGACATATAGATATAACCTCGCAAGATTTTCAATTCCTTCAGGCGGTTGAAGAAGCGACTGGAATTAAAAATAAGATTGGCGCTAAATATAACGGGAGAAATCAAAGGTCTTTCCACATCCAAATTGGAAACAAAAATTTATACAATTTTCTTGTATCAATAGGGCTTTCACAAAATAAATCACTGACATTGGGTGCGTTAGAGATACCCAATGAATATTTTATGGATTTTTTGAGAGGCGTAATTGACGGTGACGGTTGTATCCGAAGCTGGGTACATCCGAGCAACAAAAGAGAGCAGTGGAGTTTAAGAATATATTCCGGCTCTGAAGATTTTATTAACTGGTTAAGCGACACGATAATAGGGTTGTTAGAAATTTTTGGCAAGGTTTATAAAAGCGGAGATAACTTGTGGGTATTAAAATACGGCAAGATGGCCGCAAGGGAAATTGCTAGGCAGTGCTATTATAAAGATTGCTTTGGACTTAAGAGAAAGATAGAATTGGCTAAGCAGTGTTTGGGTTCGTATAAAGGTTGGGATAAAAGCGCAACTGTTTGTTGCGAACCAGTATAAAAATTTGGGCAGGTGTTGGAATGGCAGACAATGGAGACTTAAAATCTCCCGCTCGCAAGAGCGTGGGGGTTCAACTCCCCCCCTGCCCACTATAGTTTTATTGGGCTCATAGCTCAGTTGGTTAGAGCGTTGCGTTGACATCGCAAAGGTCTGAGGTCCGAGTCCTCATGGGCCCACCATTTTAAAAAAGGCAGATAACTTTAAACGCATGGATTTGGATATTTTAAGGCACTCTTGTTCACACATTATGGCTCAGGCAGTAAAAGAGCTCTGGCCGGAGGTTAAGCTTGGCATAGGGCCTTCTATTGAGGATGGTTTTTATTACGACTTTGACAAGAAAGAGCCGTTTACCGACGAGGATTTGGCAAAGATTGAGCAGAATATGCGGAAGATAATCTCCAGGAACGAGCCGTTTGTCCGTGAAGAATTGGCGAAAAAAGAAGCAGCGGAGTTATTTAAGAAATTAAATGAAGATTATAAGGCAGAGCTTATCCGCGAAATACCCGACGAGAAAGTATCTATTTACAAAACCGGGAATAGCTTTTTAGATTTATGCCGCGGGCCGCATATAAAATCAACAGGGGAAATTAAAGCTTTTAAACTATTGTCTGTAGCTGGGGCTTATTGGCACGGGATAGAAACCAATCCCATGCTCCAGAGGATTTACGGCACCTGTTTTGAAAGTAAAAAAGAATTAGATGAATACCTGAAAAATTTAGAGGAAGCAAAGTTGCGCGACCATAGAAAATTAGGGCCGCAACTAGAGCTCTTTGATATCTATCATGAAGAAGCAGGCGCGGGCCTGGTATTTTATCACCCTAAAGGCGCGTTACTGCGCACCATCGTTGAAGATTACGAGAAAAAAGAACATCTAAAACGCGGCTATCAGATAGTGATTACTCCGCATATTATGCAGGCCGAACTCTGGAAGGCCTCCGGGCATTATGACTATTACAAAGAGAACATGTATACATTTGCTATTGAGGAAAGGGAGTTTGTTTTAAAGCCCATGAATTGCCCGGGCCATATCCTGATTTATAAATCTAAAACCAGGAGTTACAAGGATCTACCTTTGAGGCTATTTGAGTTGGGCACGGTTTACCGCCACGAAAAGGCAGGGGTTTTGCACGGCCTGCTTCGGGTGCGCGGATTTACCCAGGATGACGCCCATATATTTTGCCTGCCGGAGCAATTGAAAACAGAAATAAAGTCGATTATTGATTTTGTTTTTGATACAATGAAGGTGTTTGGATTTAATGATGTAAGCATAGAATTAAGCACCCGGCCGGAAAAATACATAGGCAGTGATGAAGACTGGAAAAATGCGACGGCTGCTTTGGAAGAATCCTTAAAAGAGAAAGGCCTGTCGTACGATATAAATGCCGGGGATGGCGCATTCTACGGCCCAAAAATAGATATAAAATTAAAAGACGCTTTAAAGCGCAAATGGCAATGCGCTACAATACAGTGTGATTTTGCCCTGCCTAAGAGATTCGGGCTTACTTATGTTGATGACAAGGGCCAGGAAAAGCAGCCTATTATGCTGCACCGTGTTTTATTGGGCAGCCTTGAACGTTTTATAGGAGCCTTGATAGAAAATTATAAGGGGGCATTTCCTTTATGGCTTGCACCGACGCAGGCGGTTGTTATACCCATAAATGATTCCTTAACAGCTTATGTTAAAGAAAAAGTCAATGCCGAGATGGAGAAAGCGGGTATAAGATTTGAGATAGACCAGCGTAACGAAACCCTGA
>JAQTVG010000159.1 GCA_028706895.1 Candidatus Omnitrophota bacterium | reverse complement strand
CCCGCGCAGCTTCTCCGGTTGGCCGGGGTTAAGCGAAACAACTTTTACGAATTTATCATTTTCGGCATATTTACTCAAGCCACTAAACAAGGCGTTACTTGCTTCTTTGACGCTATTTTCTTTCTTGCCCCGTAATTTCACCAAGCACAGGTGCCGGTAAGGAGGAAACCCCAGCTGTTTTCTTAAAGCCAGTTCTTCATCATAAAATATATTAACATCATTATTTTCTATCGCCTTCAGGCAATAATGTTTTGGCAACCCGGTCTGGATAACCACTTTTTTGTCAGTCAGCGCTAAAAGCCCCGACAATAAACCAAACGCCTTTTCAGTTGAACGGAAGTCAACGCGGTTGAGGGTATTATCTATGGCCAGTACCCCTATTAAATCAAAATTATATCCTGTTTTTCTAATTACCGACGCTGTAGAAATAAATATATCCGCGCTGTCGGCATTAAAATCCCGGAGGTCTTCCAGCATAGCTATTCTTGAAGCCGGAAAAATCCTGGATATCTCGCTCTCCATTTTCTCTGTGCCGGTCCCCAGGTACCGCATATAAGCTGAATTGCAATTCGGGCAGATTTTGGGAGGCTCCATTTTAAAATTACAATAGCGGCAATTTAATATATTATCTTTAAAATAATACACTAGGTTAATGTCGCAACGCGGGCATCTCAATACTGTGCCGCAATTACGGCAACTGGCAGAAGTAGCAAAACCCCGGCGGTTTAAAAATACTAGCACTTTCCCTTTGGAATCAAGAGCCTGTGCAATACAATCCCCCAGGTATTTGGATACAATTGTATTTTTTTGTTTAAGCTGCCACCCCTGGCTGCTCATATCAAGGACTGTTACTTGAGGATAATTCTTTGCCCTGGATAAGAGGATATATTTTGCTTTTTCTTTTTTAGCCGCATAAAAGCTCTCCAGTGAAGGATAGGAACTGCCTAATACAAGATTAGCGTTTTCAATCTCGCAACGCATAGAGACAACGTCCCTGGCATGATAATGCGGAACCTGGTCCTGCTTATAAACATTATCCTGCTCCTCATCTATAATCACCAGTCCAAGGTTATTAACCGGCGCAAAAATACCCGAACGCGTGCCTGCTACAATGCTGAATTTGGCCTCTTTTACCTTAAGCCATGCCTCTAATTCCTGGGGCTGCTTCCTGTATAAAATAACCGGGGAAACCCCCAAACAAGAACTTATTGTCTCTTTTGCCTTCAAAACAGAATTGATGTCCGGCAACAATACTATCACTGATTTACCTGCGGCAACCGTGTCTTTTATTTGGGCTAAATAAATATCCCATCTTTGCCCCGCGTTTAAATCATGTATCAAAACCGCTTCGTGCCCAGGTTTATGTACGGCATTGTTTAATTTTGCTATATTCGTTATTTTCTTGCCTTTTCTTAAAACCTCCGGCAATGCCGTTTCAATTGCCTCGCCCCAGGAACATCCATAATAATCAGAGAGTTTTTTCGCGAGTAAAAGCATATTTTTGTCAAGCAGCGGCGAGTCATCAATAATTTCTAACAGGGGTTTAACGTGCTTGATAGTTGTCTTCGGGGTAATCCCCACAACATAACCAAGAATCTTCCTGCTGCCAAACTGTACCCATACCCGAGAACCCTCTTTAATGCATTTAATGTGCCGGGGCACGCTATAATCAAATGGGCCGCGAACTGGCAGGCCCAGGGCTACCTTTACATATAACATTACATAACTCCTTTACTGCAAACGGCCTTTTTAATTCATCAATTTTTATTTTTGCATTTTTTAATTTATCAGGATGGTCCCTGAAATCTAAAACCGCCTCTTTGACCAAAAGGGCATCTTTTAAATTCAGCCCTATTGAATTTTGCGTCAGGACTTTAGCATTTTCTGTTTCCTGCCCGGGGATAGCAGTAATAAAAATCGGGAATAACCCCATAGCCAAACTCTCAGAAATAGTCATGCCTCCGGGCTTAGTGATAATCATATCGGAGACAGCCATTAATTCCTGCATATTCTCTATAAAACCAAAAACAGCCACCCCCGGATAACTCTTATTCTTTAATGTTGTATATAATATTTTATTATTGGCGCAAACGACAATAATCTGGACTTCTTTGTAAAGAAGGCCCACGATTTCTTCAATTTGGCCTATTCCCGCAGAACCCGTGCTGATTAAAAGGGTAAATTTATCGGGGGTTATCCCTAATTTAGCGCATAAAGCATTCTTATCGTATTGATTGGAAAATTTTGTATCTATGGGTATCCCTAAATCTTTTATAATCTCCCGTCGGGCGCCTTTTGATATTAATTCTTTCTTGCTGAACTCTGAAGCTACAATATACATATCGGTGCCGTTTAATACCCAAAATGGATGGATGCCAAAATCCGTGATTACAGTGACCAGCTTGGAATTTATTTTTTTGGCTGCCTTGAGGTATATTGCGGTTTCAGAAGGCAAAAAATGGGTTGAGATAATAAATTCCGGATTTTCCCGGATTAAATAATTGAAGAAATTTTTGGCATTTATGCGGTTTGAGAAGAAGTTAAAAGTCCGGGTCAAAGGCCTCAATGCCCTGAAGGATGTTGACCAGAAACAGAAATACCAAAGCCACAGCGCGTGATTTACCAAAAAAGAATAACCGCCGCAATAGATGCCCCTAAAAATCGGGTTATCCTTCTTTAGGGCATCTACCAGCTTTACTTCATGCCCGGGGCAGTTTTCTTTAAAATAATTGTATATTGCCTCTGCTGCCCTTCGGTGGCCTGAGCCTGCGGAAACATAAGTAATGATTATTTTCATTATCAAATGCTGAGGATTAAATCAACTGCGCCGGATAAATCGTCTGCGGTGTAGTCCGGGAGGATACTCCATTTATTTTTGTTGTCCGGCTTTTCTTTACCCGAAAAAACAAGGATAGTTTTTAGGCCCGCGGAGTTTCCGGCTTCCACGTCATGGATGGTATCTCCGACAAAATAGCTCCGGCCCAATTCAGGCGCTAAACCTTTATCCTTTAATTTCTGGACAGCTATATCAATAAGGCCGGGCTTTGGTTTCCTGCAACGGCAGTTATCTTCCTGACGGTGAGTACAATAATATACCCCTTCAATATCAACCCGGGCATCGGTTAATTCCTTGAGCATATTCCTGGTGATTAAATCAAGCTCTTCCTGCGGATAGATGCCCTTAGAGACGCCCGCCTGGTTGGATATAACAATAACCTTAAAACCTTTATCATTTAACCGTTTCAGGCCCGCTTTTACGCCGGGTAAAAATTCAAATTCGCCCCAGCTCTTTACGTATTCCCTGTCTCCGGGGTATTTGTTGATAACCCCGTCTCTATCCAAAAAAACTACCTTACTTAAAATAAGTTTCATTTGTCCTTACCCAATCAAGCAGTTTCTTTATGCCTTCTTTAACCCCAACTTTGGTTTTCCAGTTAAGTGACTTTTCTATTTTTGAAGTATCCGTAACATACACCTTCTGGTCAGACGGGCGCCAGTCCGCG
>JAQTVG010000009.1 GCA_028706895.1 Candidatus Omnitrophota bacterium | reverse complement strand
TACAGCGACAAAGGCCAAATATCCAAGGAAAACATTGGTAAGCTAAATGAATTTACTTCGCAGATCTGCAATGTGCCTTTAGTGCAGCTGAATTTAGCTGACCAAAAAGATAAAGCGGTGCTTGACGCCCAATCCGCATACGCAGCGACTGTGAGCCAAATTTAAAGTTAGGCTTTAAACAAGGGAGGTAAGGACGACCTCAAGAAGAATTTGTTGTTAAAATATAATGCGCCAAAATTCTCATATCACGGGAGAAGGTATTCTTTTAGAGGTCTCTGGGATTTAATAAAAATTTTATCAGAGACCTCTTTTTTATTGATAAATTTGTAATGTGTGTTAAACTATAAAAGTCTAAGGGGAATAAGTTAAGAAGCCTTATTAAAAGCCACGGAGAAAGGAAAAGTGAATATGGATGATCGTAGGGTGTTTGCCCGCATAAACATAAGGCTACCTGTTAAATTTTTGGACCCCAGCAGCGGCAAAGAAGGCCAGGCAGATACTACTGATATCAGCGCCAATGGGTTAGGCCTGATTATCAATGAATCCTTGCCTACCACTACACCTTTAGAGATATGGCTGGGTATCCCTGACAAAGGCGAGCCTCTTTATACCCGCGGGAAAGTAGTCTGGTCGGAGTCGTTGCCTGGCAGCGAGAACCGCGTAGGCGTGCGCCTGGAAAAAGCAGAACTTATGGGGTTAGCCAGGGTGTTATGGTTAAAAGGGCGGCCCGCGTAAAACGATTATTGATTGACTCCTCGTCTTCGTAATTAATATATATCTTTCAAAAACATAATGAGTGGTTTTTTAAAAATTTTAGGCGACGGCCAGGTTTGGGACGTAAGAGGCATATCGCCAGAGGCGCCTTGCGAGACTTTTGAAGATTTATTCAGCGGCCGCGCGTTAGGCCGCATGGCCCAGCAAAGAAATATTTTTTCTTCGTTTAAAGATAAAGGCAAGGTTACCGGTTTCTCCGTCACAAAGGCATTATTAAGTAATAATAAAGAAGCAAAAAAAGCGGCACGGCTTCTTATAGAAGGCTTGGCAGAAAACGGCGCAAGAGGCATTGCGGCCTTAAATAACGGTAAAGGCCTTAAGAAAAACTGGTCCAGCCGAGAGAGAAGTTACTGGAAGGGCCTTGATTTTGTTATAATCGGAGGCGGAGTCTCCGAGGATTTAACCGGCAGGATTTTAGTTAATTCCATAAAGAAATATTTATCGCGCGAGAAGCTCTTTGATATTGAAGTTTTACAGGCTAAGTTCCCGGGTAAAGAAGCCGGATTCATGGGCGCGGTAATTAATACTATTGAAGATGTATGCCGCCGGGCGAATAAAAAACGCCTGAGAACAATCGGTGCAATAGGCCTGGATTTAGGAAGGGAAGATATCGGTGTCGGGTTATTGGCAGTGGATGCTGTTTCTAAAAAGCTTTTAAAGCAAAAAAATAATTATTGGTTATTTAAATATTCGGTCAGAACCCCTTACAAAAAATATCTCAAGAATTTTATGGATTCGCGCCAGGATTATACTGCAGGCGAGTATAAGCTCGGCGAGCGCATAAGGCATGCAATCTTAAACCGGATGGCGGGCCTTGTAATCCAGGCGCGCAAGAGAGCCTGCAGCATGGGGTTGGCCTGTGCCGATAGAGTGGGGGTAGCTGTGCCGGGTTCAACTTCTCCCGACGGCTATATTATTAATTCCACAGATTACCTTCCTTTTTTTAGAAAACAGGATGGTTTTAATTTTGCCAGAAACTTAGAGGCGTCTCTTGCCGAAAAGAAGGCGGGAGAATGCCATATACATATTATAAACGATGGTATTGCCGCCGGTATCGCTAATATATATTTCGATGTATCCAGGGTCAGGGATATGCGCGGCAAGTTCGCCTTCCTGGGCGTAGGCTCCGGGTTAGGCGGTTGCTTGGGGGTGGTATAAAGTATGGAAAAGAATGGTATAACAGTTACTCTGATTATTCCCCGATACGAGAATATGTTCTCAACATTTTATACTTTAGGGATTATTCAGGAGGCAAGTAAAGCGGCGATAGGGTTGGGGGTAAATCTTACGGTAGCAACTTCCTGGAAGGACCATTCATCAGCGGGCATACTCTTCGCCGATGTCGTGAAAAATGAAAAATGCATTGAAAGGGCAAGGAAGGAAAAGATACCTTATATCCTGCTTAATTACTATGGAAAATGTTCAAAAGATAACTGTATCGGGATAGATAATGAAAAAGCGAGCTTTGAGGCGGTAAATTACCTGGTTAAAGCTGGCCATCGCAAGATAGCAACTATAACGGGTAAATTAGATGCCCAGGCCGGGATAGACAGACTTGCGGGTTTTAAGAAAGCCCTAAGGGCGCACAAGATAGCTTTAGACAAGCGTTATATCGCAAACGGCGATTGGACAAGAGAATCCGGCCGCAGCGCCATGAAGAAACTTCTTTTGTTGATAGATGTGCCTACGGCGGTTTTTGTCGCAGGGGACGAAATGGCTATCGGCGCGATGGGCGCGGCAAAAGAATCCGGTTTTAAAATCCCCAATGATTTGTCTTTCGTCGGTTTTGATAATATTCCCGAAGCCAATTTACCAAGGGCTTCCCTGACTACGGTTGAGCAGCCTTTCGCGGATTTGGCCGGGCTCGGGATGAAGCACCTGATTGAGATAATTAAAAATAAACCCCGTAAGCCGGTGAGAATACTTTTAGGCAATACCAAGTTAATTAAGAGGACATCGGTAAAAGAATTAAAAAAGTGAAAGATTCAAAGTTGTTTAAAGCAGGTATTGTTGGTTGCGGCACTATATTCCCCATGCATGCCGAGTCGCTTACGAATACGCCCGGCGTTAAAATCAGCGCTGTCTGTGATATCAAGGCCGCTCGCGCGCGCAAGGCCGCCAAAAAATATAATTGCCGCCCCTATTCGGATTATCAAGAGATGCTTTGTAAGGAGAATCTCGATGTTGTGCATGTGCTGACCCCGCATTATTTGCATCCTTCTATGTCTATACAGGCGTTAAACAAAAAGATAAACGTCCTTACCGAGAAGCCGGTCTCTATTGATCCTGATGATGCGCGCAAGATGATCGCGGCTGCCAAAAAGAATAACATGAAGCTGGGAGTTATTTTGCAGAACAGGTATAACCCCGGTTCGCAGCTGGTAAAGAAGAATATCCTGAATAATAAGCTCGGTAGGATTAAATCGGCAAAACTTGTCCTTAGCTATTCTAAGCCGGACAGTTACTACAGGAAGAGTGACTGGAAGGGAAGGTTTAAGTTAGAAGGCGGCGGGGTATTAATTGACCAGGCCATACATTTTGTAGATGTTCTGGTTTGGCTCATCAACGATAAAGTAGATTTTGTGGAAGCCAATACAGCGCGCCGGATGCATAAATTTATTGAGGTAGAAGATTTGGCGGAAGGAGTCATTAAATTTAAAAAGGGCGCCTACGTTTGTTTTTACCTGATTAATTTTTATTCCTATGACGCTGACCCTGAGATTGAAATTGACTGCCAGAATGCCAGGGTAAGGATGGTCAAAGACTCAGCCAGGATAGGTTTTTACGACGGAAAAATATTAGAGGCAAAACCCATGCCCGGCCAATACATCGATTACGGAAAAGGCCGCAGGGATTACTGGGGTTACTGCCATTGGATACAGATAAAAGACTTTTATCAGGCGCTTAAAGAAAACCGCCAGCCGCAGATTAACGGCCTGGAGGCGCTGAAGACTCAAGAGATAATCTGGAATATTTACAAATCTGCGCGTACAGGAAAGCGTATTTATTTTAACTAACTGTTTAGGCGAGGAGAAATATTAAATGTTAAGGGTAGGGATAATCGGTTGTGGAAAAATAACTGAAAGAGCAAGTTTGCCAAACCTGGTAAACTATAAGGATAAAGCGAAGGTCACCTGCTTATGCGATATCATAAAAAGCAAGGCAGAATATTTAAGTAAAAAATTTGAACTCGGCAGCCCCGATATAGTTACCGACTGGAAGGCGCTGGTAAAGAGGCACGATGTAGACGTTGTTTTTGTCAATACCCCTAATTACCTGCACGAAGATATGGCCGTAGGCGCTGCCAGGAATAAAAAGCATGTTTTGGTGGAAAAACCTATAAGCATTTCGGTTAAGGCCGCCGATAATATGGTTAAAGCGGCTAACAAGAATAAAGTATTGTTGATGGTCGAGCAGACGCAGAGGTTTGACCCCGTACACCAGGCAGCAAAAAAGATTATTGATTCCGGAGTATTAGGCAGGATTCATAATATCCGCGGTAGGATAGGCCATGCCGGCCCTGAATACTGGTCAGAAGGCAAGTCCCACTGGTTTTACGATAAGAAAAAATCAGGCGGCGGATGTATGATAGATATTGGCGTGCATATAGCGGATTTAGTGCGCTGGTTTAAGGGTAAAAAAGTTACTGAAGTTTTTGCCACTATCCAGACATTGGAGAAAAAATTGCCTGTGGACGATAATGCCACAGTCCTTTTAAGGTTTGAAGACGGCACAAAAGGGGAATTTGAATGCAGCTGGACGACCCGCCCGTATGAAGTCTTGACTTATGTTTACGGAGAAAAAGGGAAATTAATTACCAGCATTGGGAGTAAGCAGCCCGTAACTTTAAGCCTTGTGAATACCGTTTCCGGAGCCGACCCTAACAATGCTGTGAAAGAAGAATGCCCGAAACTCGGCCCGGGTAACGGCTGGGAGAACGCGGTGCATTATTTTATTGATTGCGTAATTAAAGGCAAGAAACCTTTTATCTCCGGAGAAGAAGGAAGAGAGACCATAAAGGTGATACTAGCAGCATATGAGTCAAAGAGAACCGGCAAATGGGTGAAAATTAAAAAATGAGACAGGATTTCCAGAGAGATTTTCTTCAGGAATTTTTCGACAGCGTCCCTGATATGATTTATTTCAAGGACCTTAAGAACAGGTTTGTCCTGGTAAATAAGGCGCACGCGGCAGCCCTGGGTCTTACCCCCGAAAAAGTTATAGGCAAGACTGATATGGATTTCTTCCCGAAGGAATTGGGCGAGAAATATTGTGAGGATGACAGCGCTGTCTTAAGAAGCGGCAAATCCATAGTCAGCAAGATAGAAAAGGCCATACGGCCAGACGGCGGCATGACCTATGTGAGCACTACTAAGATGCCTCATTATGACGCAAAGGGGAAATTAATCGGCATAATGGGCATAACCAGAAACGTAACAGAGTTTGCCAATTTAGAAAAAGAGCGCCTGGATATGGCGATTAATGCCCTGACGATTTTAGGCAAGAGCCTGGAGTTGCGCGACCCGTACACTTTTAGCCACGCGCGGCACGTAGCGGTTATTTCCGGGAAAATCGGGGAAGCCTTAGGCTGGAAAGAGAACCGTCTTTTAGGAATGAGGCTGGCAGGCCAGCTGCATGATTTGGGTAAGATAAATATTCCGTTAGAGATTTTGAATAAATCAGGTAAATTAAGCAGCGCAGAATACCGCCTCGTGCAGCAGCATGTAGCGACCTGTTACGAGTTAATCAAGGATATTGATTTTCCTTTTCCTTTGGCCGAAGTGGTTTTGCAGCACCACGAACGCCTGGATGGTTCAGGATATCCCCGCGGCTTAAAAGGCCGTGAAGTTATGGCAGAGGCCCGTGTTTTAGCCGTAAGCGATGTTTTGGAGTCAATGGCGTCCCGCCGGCCTTACCGCGAGGCGCTGGGCATTGAAAAGGCCTGTGATGAATTAAAGAGCGGCTGTAATTCTAAATACGACTCAGAATTAGTAGGAACAGCATTTAGCCTGATTGAGCAAAATAACGGTAAAGTTTTTTGGATAAATAGCTGATATTGAAAGAGGGCAAGTTAAAGTGAAAATAGGGCTTTGCAGCTGGTCATGCCACAGATCATTAGAATCGGGAAGATTGGATTTTGTCAAGCTTCTTAAATTCTGCGCCGAAGACCTTAAGGTAGGCGGCATAGATATTATCGCCGACCATTTACCGAAGACGGATAAGAAGTCCCTGATTGGGTATAAGAAGATGGCTACAGATTTACAGCTGACCATTGCCTGTTTATCACCAGGGAATAACTTCGGTAAACCAAAGGCCGAAGAGAGAAAACAGGAAGTAGAAGCGGTAAAGAAATGGATTGACGCAGGTTATATCCTGGGCGCTCCGGTTTTAAGGGTATTTTCCGGCTGGCCGTCCGTCGAAGATAAAGAAAAACTTTGGCCGGCTATGGTAGATTGCATAAGAGAGTGCGAGCAATACGCAAAAGAAGCAGGCATAGTCTTGGCAATAGAGCCGCATAACGCAGGGGGTTTTCTTCCTACTGCGGTAGATACCATGAGGCTGATAAAACAGATAAACTCAGAATGGGTAAAGATAAACCTGGATACCGGTAATTACCACGACCCGGATAATTACAAGGCCATCAAAGATACTATCGCCTATGCCCCTCACATACACGCCAAGTGCCATCATATCGCCGAGGATGGCAGGGAATTGGAATTTGATTACGATAAAATATTTACCATATTAAAGGAATCCGGTTACAGGGGTTTCTTGTCTTTGGAATTTGAAGGCCAGGATTTGCACCAGCAGGATGAACTGGCCTGTATTCCCAAGGCAATCGGGATGTTAAAGAGGTATGCGCAAAAATACAGTTTGTAAAAAAAGCTTCATAAGCGAGATTGCCGGACAGAAATACTCTTATTTGTTCATTGCTCCGACGCTTATCCTCTTTTTTGTTTTTGTGTTTGTGCCGGTAATCGCTTCATTTTTCTTAAGCTTCACAAAATATAATACCTTCTCGGCGCCTGTGTGGGTAGGCCTGGATAATTATTACCAGATTTTTTTCAAGGACTCGCGTTTCTGGAAGGCGTTATTTAACACTACTATTTATGCTGTCGGGGTAGTGCCGGTGGGCATATCAATATCTTTGCTTTTGGCGCTTGCTATTGACCGCAAGATAAAATTTAAGAATTTTTACAAGTCGGTCTTCTTTATGCCTGTGATTACCTCCGTAGTGGCCATATCGGTAATCTGGAAGTGGCTCTTTGCCGGGGAAAAATACGGCCTCATCAACTACTGGCTGATGAAGATAGGGGTAAATCCGGTAGATTGGCTGATGAGCCCGACATGGACGCTTCCGGCGATTATGATTATGTCTATCTGGGCGGGCCTGGGCTACAATATGATACTGTTACTGGCAGGCCTGCAGACAATACCCCGGACTTTCTATGAAGCCGCCGATATAGACGGAGCAACAAGCTGGCATAAGTTCTGGCATATCACGCTTCCTTTATTGCGCCCGACGCTGCTTTTTGTGGTAATTATGTCCATGATAAATTCCTTTCAGTTATTCGAGCAGGTATATATTATGACCGCGGGCACGGGCGAGGGTGTAGGTGGAGTTTTGGATTGCGCGCTTAGCCTGGTGGCATACCTCTACGAAAGGGGCTTCCAGCGTTTTGAAATGGGGTATGCTTCGGCTATCGCCTATATATTGTTTGCAATCATACTTGTAGTTACATTTATTAATGTGAAATTAACGCGTCCAAAGTTTGAATACTGATATAGGCCATGACCATTAAAACAAGGATGAAGTTAATCAATATTATATTTTACAGTATCCTCATTTTTGGTGCGTTGAGCATGGCTATACCCTATATATGGATGGTAATTACATCTATCAAGCCGATTGATGAAATACAGTCCTATCCGCCTTCATTTGGCGTGCATCATCCCACGATGACCCCTTATAAAGAACTCTTTTATCTTCTGCCCATGAGCCGTTATTTATTAAACAGTTTCTTTGTGGCAGCCATCGTTACGGCCTGCAATGTATTCTTCTGTTCCCTGGCCGGTTATGCTTTTGCCAAGCATCGTTTTTACGGAAGGGACAAATTATTCCTGCTTCTTCTAGGCGCCATCATGATACCTTATCAGGTGAATCTTATCCCTAGTTTTATTATTGTAAAGAACCTGGGCTGGCTTAACAGTTTTTACGCCTTAATTATTCCGAATATGGCGATGGCCTTCGGGGTATTTTTCTGCCGCCAGTATATTATGAGCATACCCAATGACCTTATTGATGCCGCCAAGATAGACGGGTGCAGCGAATTCAGTATATACAGGCTTATTATTCTTCCTTTGATTAAGCCTGCGCTGGCGACGCTGGCCATATTTACATTTTTAGCGCAATGGAATTCGTTTGTCTGGCCTTTGATTGTAATCCATACCAACGATATGCGCACCGTGCCTTTGGCATTGTCCGTATTGAACAGCCAGTTTGGCAGCAATTTTGCCATGATGATGGCAGGGGCAACTGTGGTGACGCTGCCTGTTTTAATCGTATTCTTAAGCCTGCAGCAATATATTATTGAAGGCATAACTATGACTAGATTGAAAGGATAGAATGAAAAAGATAATCGCAATTTCCATGTTTTTATTTTGTTTAGCGAATATTAACTGCCTGGCAGAGGACGCTCAAGGACTCCCGCCGGTTTATCTAAAGGTAAGTTCAGCTGCGGTCTCTTCTTTTGATGCTACCGCGGACTGGGCGCCGCCGCAAGACCCCAAGGCAACTATCGACGGAGATTTGCTTACCCGTTGGGCATCTAACTATTTGGATAACCAGTGGATTAGTTTTGATTTTGGTGCCCCCAAGACATTAAGCAAGATTACAATCGTATGGGAATCTGCTTATGCTGCGGATTATGATATCCTGGTTTCCGACGATAACCAGAATTGGAAGGTTATACAATCTCTTAAGGAGAGGCGCGGAGGCACGGAAGATATAGAATTTGCGCCGGTAAAGGCGCGGTTTGTCAAGATAATCGGAGTCAAGAGGGTCAATCCAGACTGGGGTATGTCTATCTGGGAGACATTATTTTTTGGCCCGGCAAAGGATAACCCCGAGGATAAGCCGTTATCAGAAGTTTATCCGCAATTGGCAGGAAAATTATCCGGCAAAGAAACAAAAGCAGCGCAAGCCGAGATAGAAAAACCCCTGCCTTCTCCCGGAGCGCTCACGGCCCAGGAATTCCAGAAAGGCGTAGTATATACTTCCTGGGGCAGGGAGGAGCTGGGCAGCGCCGCTTCTGACAAGATGTTGGAATACTTAAGTAATTTAGGTGTGCGGCATTTAGCGATTATGGTGGTCTGGTTTCAGGATACCAATGAAGAGAAAGCCGTTTATGCCGACCCTAAAGATACTCCGGAAGATAGCGCCTTAATCCATGCCATAAATAAAGCGCATTCTCTTGGCATGAAAGTTATGCTCAAGCCCCACGTGGATATTAAAACAGGACAGGCGCGCATAGATATTATTCCTTCAGCAGAGTGGTTTGCCAGTTATAAGGATTATCTTTTGCATTACGCGAAGTTAGCCAGCCAGTATAATGTAGAGTCTTTCTCTATAGGTACGGAATTGGTCAATACTACCACGCCGAATTGGCAGCCGAGCTGGGAAGGCATTATTACGGACATAAGGGGCGTTTTCCCCGGGCTTCTCATATATGATGCCAATTGGGACGAGTATGAGGCAGTCGGTTTCTGGGATAAATTGGATTTTGTGGGAATGGATGCGTATTTTCCGCTAACCGGAAAGAAGAATCCTACGAAAGAAGAATTAACGTCTGCCTGGAAAGGGCACTTTGATACAATTGGCAGATGGCTTAATGATAAGAAAATAAACAAACCGGTAATATTTACCGAAGTCGGTTATTGCAGCGCCGATGGTACAAATATCCAGCCCTGGAATGTCCTTTCTAATCTTTCTGAGGAATTTATTGACCAGCAGGAACAGGCCGATGCCATTGATGCAATGCTGACAGCCTGCACTGCTTATCCGTGGTTTAAGGGCTTTTACTGGTGGAATTATTTTCCTCAAGACAGATGGTCTCCTTTAGGGTATACTATTAAAGGCAAAAAAGCGGAAGAGGTTCTTTCCGGCTGGTTTAAAAAATTATAAGTGAGGTAGAAAGGGGGGTGTTAAAAAACAAACATAATAAATTTTTTATTACAGTTTTATCTTAAGGTATAGAAAATAAAAAGGAGGTAGTAAAATGAAACTCAAGGTTTGTTTGCTGGTGATATTAAGTCTGGTTTTTGCTATACCGGTAATCGGTTATTGCGAGGAGCAGAAAGCTCCGGCTTCAACCGGTGCGGGTAAGGTCCTTTTTAGCTTTGAAGAAAAAGCGCCTAGCTGGGAGATACCCGAATGGTGTTTTGAAAAGGACGAATATGTGTGCGAGAGCATGGCTGTATCAACAAAATTTGTCAAAGACGGCCAGTCATCTTTAGAGATAATGACTAACTTCCCCGGGGCAAAATGGACAGCCGCGTATATAGAGGTGCAGCAATTCTTTGATTGGACACCTTATAAAACTTTATCAGCGGATATTTATTTACCCAAGGAAGCACCGTTTGGTTTACAGGCAAGATTCATTCTGACAGTAGGCCCGAATTGGACCTGGACAGAAATGACCCGCCTGGTAAAATTAGTGCCTGGTGAATGGACAACCGTTACCGCGGATTTAGCTCCAGGAAGCACCGATTGGAGGAAGACCCAGGTTACCGATGAATTCCGCGCGGATGTGCGTAAATTAGGCATAAGGATTGAGTCTAATATGCGGCCGGTATATAATGGCCCTATATATATTGATAATATAAGAGTAGAATAATTTTTTGTTTTGTCTCTCGAGTATTATTTCTGAAGGATTAACCAAAGGATAGGATTTACTCCAGTAATATCCTGAAAACACCCAACCATAAAGGATTGGTTGGTGTGCATTTTCTATGCAAGGAGGTTTTATGTCTAAGAGGGTGTCTTTTTATTTTTCCGTAACAGCAATTCTCGCTATTGTTATCGCCCTGGTTTTAATGGCCAGTAATTCCCGTTCAAAAAAACCGGATAAGCCGGCGGAAAGCGCCGTTTTGCCCGCAGCTGAGGCGCCTGCGCCCCAAACGCCCCCAGCTATAGAACAAAAAACTCCCGAAGCTGTGGTGCCGGCTGTAGTGACTCAAGTGCCGCCTGAGGCAGAAGAAGCCAAAGTTTTAAAATACGAGTTTCAAAAAGGGATGACTTATGTTGCCTGGACAGGCAGCGGCTATAGCAATGAGAATTCCGTTAAGGCCATGGAGCAGATGGCATCTTTAGGGGTAAATTGGGTAGCGGTTTTAGCCACCTGGTATCAGGATAAACATAATTCTCCTAAGGTGTATCCGCAAATGGATAAGACTCCTTCTGATCAGAGTTTGATTTTTGCCATACGCAAGCTCCACGAGTTGAAATTTAAAATAATGCTTAAACCGCACCTGGATATAGTTGAAGGCAACGGTAAATGGCGCGGGGAAATCGGCTTTGACAGTGATACCGATTGGCAGGCATGGTTTGACAGCTATACCGCTTTTATCCTGCGTTACGCTGATATTGCCGCCAAAGAGAACGTTGAAATCATTTGCATCGGTACAGAACTCACCAATGCTGCCCTTACCCAGCCAGAACGTTGGAGAGAATTAATAAAGAAGGTAAGGGAAGTTTATAAAGGGCAACTGACCTACGCGGCAAACTGGGACAAGGAATTTAAGGAGATTGCATTCTGGGATGCGCTGGATTACGCGGGCATTGACCCTTATTTTCCGCTGGTTACTTCCACCAGGCCCCAGGTAGAGGAATTAAAGAGCGCCTGGCAGGATTGGTTAAAGTCAATTGAGGAGTGGCAGAAAAAAATAAACAAACCGGTTGTTTTTACGGAGATAGGATATAAGAGTTCCAGGGACGCTGCGGATGAACCTTGGCAGCATGCACCCATGGGAGAGCTGGATTTAGTCTTGCAGGTCAATTTGTATCAGGCCCTCTTGGAGACTTTCTGGGAGAAGCCATGGTTTTATGGCGCATATTGGTGGTATTGGGGCACTAATCCCAGGATGGGCGGCGAGAATAACCGTGGTTTTACCCCTCAGAATAAACCAGCGCAGGATGTGATTAAAGAGTGGTATACTAAGCCGCTTTCTCAACAAAGGGAATACTAAAGTTGTGGAGTACGGATATTTTGACGAAAAAAACAGGGAATATGTTATAACCCGCCCTGATACACCAACGCCTTGGATAAATTATCTCGGCCTCTCTGAATACTGCGCCATTATTTCCAACACCGCCGGAGGTTATAGCTTCTATAAGGACCCGCGCGACTGCAGGATCTTGAGGTACAGGTACAATAATTTACCCTATGACAGGCCCGGCAGGTACGTATATTTGCGCGATAACTCCACAAATGAATATTGGTCAGCCAGCTATCAGCCGGTAAAAAAGGACCCTAAGAACTACGGTTACGAGTGCCGCCATGGATTGGGTTATACCCGGATAAGTTCCCGCTATCAGGGCATAGAAACTACAACGGCCTATTTTGTCCCCCTTAAAGAAAACCTGGAAGCCTGGGTTTTGAAAGTAAAGAATAATACGGAGACTAAACGCTCTCTTTCTTTATTTACTTACATAGAATTCTGCCTCTGGCAGGCAATAATGGATATGCAGGATTTCCAATATTCATTAAATATCTCCAGGGCCGAGCGCGAAGAAGATACGATATATCATTTAACTAATTATTATCCTAAGGCAGGCCGTAAGACCTTTGCTTATTTTTCTTCAAGTAGGCGCATCGCCGGTTTTGATACGGATAGGGAATCTTTTATAGGTAATTCCCGTGGCGAATCTGACCCTCTTGTTGTAGAAGAAGGGGCGAGCCGTAATTCTTTAAACCGCGGAGGCAACCCCATAGGCAGCCACCATATAAAATTGGAACTTGCCCCTTGGCAAGAAGAATGCATAGTCTTTATTTTAGGAGTTGGGCAAGACAAGGCAAAGGCGAGCCAGAATATAAAAAAATATAAAGACACTCTTTTTGCCTTAGAGAGGCTTGAGGAGATTAAGGCTGCGTGGAAGAGCCACCTTAATAATCTTGAGGTTCAGACTCCGGATAAAAACTTTAATACCATGGTTAATACCTGGAACCAATACCAGTGCCGTATTACCTTTAACTGGGCGCGTTCGGCTTCTTTGTATGAATCCGGCATTGGCCGCGGCATAGGCTTTCGGGATTCTAATCAGGATTGCCTTGGCGTTTTGCATGCAATAGCCCCGTCGGTAAAACAGAGGATTATTGACCTGGCGAAGAATCAATTCAAGAGGGGCGATAGTTACCATCAGTATTTCCCGCTTACCAAAGCAGGCGATAAAACCGGTTATTCTGACGACCACCTCTGGCTGATTGTTTCTGCCGCAAGCTATATCAAGGAGACGGGGGATTTGGCTTTACTTAAAATGAAAGTGCCTTTTGCGGATGGCACAAGCGCCACCATATACGAGCATCTTTTGGCTGCGGTAGGTTATTCTTTTAAGAATTGCGGCAAGCACGGTATGCCTTTATTAGGATATGCGGATTGGAATGACTGCTTGAATAATTTAGGCAAGAAAGCACAGAGTGTCTGGGTTGCACAATTCCTTTGTTATGTAACAAAGGAATTGGCAATATTGGCAAAGCTGATCAAGAAAGAGAAAGACTCCTTGCGTTTAAATAAACTTTATCGTAAGATGTCCAATCTTATAAATAAGCGCGCCTGGGATGGCCAATGGTATATCCGCGTTTTTGACGAATTCGGCAGGCCCATAGGTTCAAGGAAATCCAAAGAAGGCGGGAAGATTTATCTAAACACCCAATCCTGGGGAGTCATTTCTGAAATAGCGGACAGTAAGAGGGCAGCCAAATGTATGGATGCGGTAAAGGATAAATTGGTTACCGAGCACGGCATAAAACTCATGGGCCCGGCCTACAAGACATTTTACGCTTATATCGGAGCAATCGGGACGTTCTCAGCCGGCCTTAAGGAAAACGGCGGTATATTCTGCCATGCTAATCCCTGGGCGGTGATTGCTGAAACAAAACTTGGCCGCGGTGATGAGGCGTTTAGTTACTACAAGAGGATTTGCCCGGCTGCAAGGAATAACATTTCCGAGATACAGAAAACAGAGCCCTACGTTTACAGCCAGTTTATTGCCGGAGACCAGAGCCCTCATTTCGGCATGTCGCGTAATTCGTGGCTGACGGGTTCAGCAAGCTGGAACTTAGTGGCGGCGCACTCTTATATTTTAGGCATCAGGGCGGATTACAAGGGTTTAATTGTTGACCCATGCATACCTAAAGAATGGAACGCTTTTAAAGTAAAAAGGGCATTTAGGGGGTCGTGTTACAATATAGAAGTCGCAAACCCGAAGCATGTATCCAGAGGTATTAAATCAGTAGAAGTTGACAATCAGAAGATAGGTGGTAATATATTACCTGTTTTTACAGATCGTAAGCCCCATTTTGTAAAGGTGGTGATGGGATAGGGTAAATAATATTATAAAAGCTTATTATAACTATCATCAGAAGAGGAGAGTGTATTAAAATGAATAACGAACCATTTGTCACTATTATCAACCCAGTACGTAACATCGACAGG